>JAJRPU010000247.1 GCA_024280615.1 Bacteroidota bacterium
GAAGGGGTCAACTTAGCATTCTTATGTAACTTGTAAGGCATCCCAATTTATTTTAATGCCGTATTTGACTTCTACAAATTTAAGAACTTCCATCAATTTATTTTGTAAGTAACCTTTCAGGACTTGACAATTACTCTATCTATTAGTGAAGACAAGGAAGTAACATTAAATGATTTGCGAAAAGCTGTTCGTATAACCGTTCTTGAGAGTCCAAACAAGCGTTTTTATGATTTTGTTAAAGAGCAGATAGAACTTCGTAAAGGTTCTTATGCAAAAGATACAGTTAAGACGTACTATAAGTATATCAGAATGCTAAAAAGGTTTGCCCCCAATTTAACTTTTAGTGAATTGACCACTAATTTTGTGCATAGATATGTATCTTGGCTTAGACAGCGAGGTTTGTCGCATAATACTATAGCATTTCACTTGAAGAATTTAAGGACTTTCTCTAATTGGGCAATAAAGGAGGTAAAAATCAAGTGGCAAGTTTCAGAACGGGTGTATTTGACCATTGAAGAAATTAAAAAAATAGAGCGGGCTTTCGAACGTGAGCCTCACAATCAAGTTTTGAGATGGACGCTATTCTTGATTTATACAGGGCTAAGATATGCAGACATAAAAAGGCTTAGGTGGAAAAACGTAAAAGAAAATTGGATTTATGTCAAACAACACAAGACAGGAGAATTGGTGTCTATCCCTATCTCTAAGAAAATTAGAAGAGTGCTTCCAGAAAGGGGAAAAGACAATGACTTTGTGTTTCCTCAAATAACATCCAATCAAGTGGCGAATAGACAACTAAAACGAGAACTAAGAAAGCTGGGAATTACCAAAAATGTAACTCTTCACTGTCTCCGCCACACCTTCGCTATCACTTCAATCCAATTGGGCATTCCTATTGAAGTGGTCTCAAAATTGCTCGGACATACAGAAATCAAAACAACACAAATATATGCCCGCATTGTTGACAAGACGAAAGAGCAATATATGAGGGCATGGGATAATTTATGATTCGTCTATTGTGGTGTGTGGGTTTTACCTTGTTGAAACAAAATCTTCTATCTTTGCGTTGAAAAAATGACGGTAATACAAAAGTCCTAGCAATGTTCACATCAGTAATAGAAAGCAGTTTAACGTTTCCACGTTCCCGTTGGGCAGATTATCGTGAAAGTAAAACCCAAAAGAAGGAGATGTCCAAACTGTTGCACGAGTTTGCAAAAATACCATATGACAATATAAATCAAAGGATGAGTTATATAGGAGAGAAAGCACAGCATTTTGCAGTTATCACTGATTATTACTCTCGCATGCCTGATTTGAAATTTACTTTTAACAAGAGTGTCCTTTCTGAAGAGGGTATTAAGGAGTGGCAAGCATTACTTGATGATGTCCGATTTCAATTGGACTTAATGAACAGACAGGATTTATTTGAGCATTTTGAGGAATATAAAGAGAGAAATCCGGAATTGGCGTCACGGCTCTCTGCCGCCACTCGTAAATTCCTTTTTGGTTTGTTCTTGGTCTCTGAAGAGTCTCAAATATTAAAAGGAAAGTTGACGCAATGGCATTATGACTTATTGGAAACGCTGTTGCTTGAGGTAGAAACCCTTTTTGACTCTATTATGCTTCCAAGAACAGAGTTTCACAAGCAGTTGTTGGAAAAGGCTAAGCAGGCTTATATTGAATCCGCATGAAGGATTTATCCGCTATAATATCTATCTATCCTTCAAAGGAAAGAGAACAGCAAAGGAGGTGGAGCATTAAGAAATCGTTGTATGTTGAGGCTAAAAAAGCCGTTATTAAGTGCTATGAGTATATACACAATGCAATTGAGAGAGATGTGTCAGTGCTTGGTAATTTAAGTAGCACATTGAGGGTTTTGTATCCCAAAATGACTATGTTAGAGGGCGAGGAATATACACATAAGAACCAAGACGGAACAGTTAGCCAAATTTGTCGGTATAGACAAGGCAATTTTAGGGTTTTCGTTAAAGTCGTTTATGATGAGCAATCCCTTCAAATCAAGAAAATAATCATTTTTGATGTTGCGTTAAGGAAAGATGCATACCAATGACTTTGTCAGATCCTGAAAGGTTGTTACAAAATGTAATATCTGGTCTATTTAGCCCGTAAACGCATCTTTTAGCGAAGAAAAATTTTTCTTAGTGGTGGACGTTGCTGGGGCAAAAAACTAAAGCGACAGGTGGCAAATCGTGGCGATGAGGTGGGTTATTTCGTGTCTTTTTCGTTTTGTTCTATGGAGTGACATAGATATAACGCTATTGACGTATCAACGATGCTATCACAAACGTCTTCAAATTCATCAAGAAGGACTTTCATTTCCTTTACTTTTCTTGTGCTTCTTTTTTTGTCGTGTAGTATTAAAAGGTCAAGAAATATACCGTGTAACTTGTGTGCCAAATATAAGAACCTATCATATTCTTGTGTTTGTCCTAATTCGTTATAGTAAAATGTGAACTTGTCTGTGGCATGCGTTAGTAACTCTATCTGTTCGGCATATCTCTTTAAAACTCTTCTCAATAGTGAGGATTTTTTTCTCGGCATATCAATATGTGCAACATTTACATATATTGGCAGGTTCCGTGCGGGCACTTGGCGGGATGGTTGCAGGATGTTAGCAGGATGGTTTTTAGAGCGAATTAGAAAACTGATATGCCTTTAACCCATTGTTAGCACTATGTTCGTTATTTAATAAAAAAGTTTAACTGTTTTGGACTACGCTTGTGTTCTATTGCGGGATGTTGGCAGGTTCCTGGCGGGAACCTATGTTTTGGGTGATAAATGTCTGTTATTTAGTTGTTTAGGCAATTTGAAAACTTTGAAAGTGGCTTGACCTTGCGGGAGCGTAGCAGGATGGTTGCAGGATGCTGGCGGGGAACCCTCATTCTCAATTTTGTATTTTTGATTTATGTATGGGGCTCAAAAACGAGACACGGTAGTTATAAATCGCATCCACGAACTTCCTGAACCTGTACAGTTCTTTGTTCGTGAAGTGTTTAAGAAACAACATGTTCCTATTGTTGCCATTTTCTATCAAGATGAGGAACCTTATGCTATGGATAATTGGGATTGGGACGGAGGGCTATACGAAGTGTTTCTTGTTTATGATAATGTAGATGATAAGGCTTACATTGCAGAGATAGGAAAAATAGTTAAAGCACAAAAGAAGACAGAATTAAAATACGGTTCAATATATGTTGATGATGTAGTAATTGGATATTGGAGTAATAGGATGTCCACATTTTTGCATCAAGTTAGTATTGGATTCACTTATGCGTCGTTTATTTTTAAGTATGGCAAATTGGTATATGCAGCAGAAAAATTCATTACTGCATTAGTTGATAAGGGGCATATTAATTACTTACTTCCTGAGATAGCAGGCACATACAAAAGAAGAAAGTTAATTGATTTTTCTAAGATTGAACCTGAAATATGGCTATCATATGCTTTTAAATGGTTTGATATAGCTAATTGTGCTTATGAGAGGGGACATTTTGCACAATGTGCCTATCTGTATAGGCTGTCTATAGAAACTGGCATAAAGGCATTATATTCAAAGCACAATGCAGAGACTAATGCTGTTCACAATTTGAGTAAATTCATAGAGGACTTACTACCATATGAACCAGAATTGAGTAATTTAAAGGGGAGTGTAGATGCTCTATATAGAGAGCATTCCGATTTTCGCTATCCTGATTCCTCATGGATTCCCACAAAAGAAGACATAGAGAAGATTTTCCGTCCGACGGCAAAGAAGATTCTGGACTATGTTTCCCGAAAGATAAGCCAGTAGTTAAGCGGGTTTCTGTTTTGGTTTTGTCAGTTTTTGTCAAAAAATAAAAACGATAAACGATATTTCTACGTAGGGGTTTGACAAAATCCAATAGGAGGACTACAAATGAGAATTCGCCATGATAATGGATACGTTACTGGATATGCTCATTTATCAAGAGTTGTGAAAAAAGAGGGAGAGCGAGTTGAGAAAGGTGAAATTGTCGCTTATACAGGAAATACAGGGCGTTCCACAGGACCGCATTTACATCTGACAGTTAGGAACCCTCAGGGAAAACTGATCAATCCTTTAAATCTTTTCTCGTAATATATGAAAAAACAAGGCGTTTCAGATTAAAAAGACGAAGAATGGAGGTAATAGCTGGTAGTATTATAACTTCTTCTGCATTTTCATTTATAGTTGATGAAAAAACAAGTGTTGATCCATATATGGTAGGAGCCACTGGGGCAATGTTGTTTTTGGGTGGGTTGCTTCTACCGGCTACATCTATTGCGGGTATTGGAGCCGGATTAGTTGCATACGGTGCTTTAAATCTAGGTAGAAGTGCTCGCATTTATAGAAACAACTATGGCGGTTTGGTATATGTCCTTGCAGAGAAAATTACAGGCAAGGTATATAGTCTCTCACCATATTCAACTAAAACGCCATATGGAATTGATGGATTAGCAGTGCCAGCGTATAGGAGAGACGCCGTTTTTAAGGTCCCTAATGGAGTTAAAATCATTATTACAAAAGATGGCAGTATAGAAATAATAGGCAAATTGTCTCGCTTAGTAACGATTCTTGATAAGGGGGGCTGGATAACAGAAGAAAAAGCAAAACATAGAGGATGGGACAAAGATGGACATTGGAGTGAACTGTTTAAAGCCCTAAAGAAATATCAGCCATAAAGTTTGTTCCATAATTTTCTTTCACTTGTTCCCAGCCATTGGGCGAATTCTTCAAGCGTTACAGGTGCCTTTTTGTCTTTTCCAAACCACTCCCTATACCTTTGGAGCCAACGATATGCAGTCCTTAGTGAAATGTTAAATTTATATGCAATCAACTTAGGATACACTAACTGGGTTTTGTTTATTTCCTCGTGCCCCA
>JAJRPU010000248.1 GCA_024280615.1 Bacteroidota bacterium
TAGGTATTCCCTTTACTCATCAAGAAATTCCCTTTACAGGAATAAGGTCTTACATCCCTATTCAATTGTTGCCATACATAAGGCTTCCCGGATTAGATACTGTCAAACGAGGTGATATATTTGTGTTTTTATATCCTTATGACACCTTACATCCTATTGATAGGCGCATGCATTATATAAAGCGATGTGTGGCTGTGCCAGGGGACATCCTTGAAATAAAAAATGGTGAAATATACATAAACGGTGAACTGCAACCATCCCCTCCTACAAGCCTGTTCCTGCACTTTATATTTACTAAAAACAATGTCCCTATAAACCCTGTATATTTAGAACAGCTTAACATTAAAACGATAGGTGCACTTCAGGGAAGAGGTTTTCTTGCTCTTATGACAAAAGAAGCTGCCCAAAGACTCCGTAATTTACCCATTATAGAAAAAGTTATTAGGCTTACTGACGAGCCAGCAAAACTAGGCTTACCTCAATTAGCTATATATCCCCCATCAACCATGCTATTTCCTCATAGCCCCAATTTTAATTGGAATTTGGACAACTATGGACCTATTAAAATACCTCGCAAAGGACAAAAAATAGAACTTACACTTGACAATCTACCTTTATACAAAGATATAATTACCCGCTACGAAGGGCACACCCTTGAAGTAAAGGACAGTGTAATATATATTGATGGAAAACCACAGAACTTTTACATTCCCGAAATGAACTATTACTGGGCAATGGGAGATAACAGGCATGACTCACAAGATTCCCGCTATTGGGGTTTCGTTCCGGAAGACCACCTTGTCGGAAAGGCTTGGTTCATAATGTTTTCTTGGGATTCAGGTGCTCCTTTCTGGGAAAAAATAAGATGGAACAGAATCTTTAAATCTGCACAACAATGAGCGTAAGAGTTAGGTTTGCTCCCAGTCCAACCGGTCCATTGCATATAGGCGGTGTTAGAACAGCTTTATTTAACTATCTTTTTGCTAAGAGAAACAATGGCAAATTCATTTTAAGGATTGAGGACACCGACAGAAGCAGGTATGTCCCTGGAGCAGAAGACCATATTAAAGAATCTTTGAAATGGCTCGGGATTCAATGGGATGAGGGTCCCGATGTAGGGGGTCATTATGGTCCTTATAGGCAATCTGAAAGAGTCAATATTTATAAGGAATATGCTGAATTGCTTGTTAAAAAGGGACATGCCTATTATGCATTTGACACTCCTGAAGAGTTAGAGGCTTTCAGGGACCGACTACGTAAATCGGGAGTGCCTAATCCGCAATATAATTCCATAACAAGACAGTATATGCGTAATTCTTTGACCTTGCCTGCAGAAGAAGTTAAGCGACTCATTGAATCAGGAACTCCCTATGTGATTAGGATAAAAGTTCCGCGTAATAGGGAAATAAAATTCTACGACGTAATAAGAGGCTGGGTCTCTTTCAATTCCAATGAACTGGACGACAAAGTGCTTTTCAAAAGTGATGGCTTTCCAACATATCACCTCGCCAATGTGGTTGACGACCACCTAATGGAAATAACTCATGTTATCAGAGGCGAAGAGTGGATTCCTTCAACACCTATTCACGTTCTGCTTTATGAATTTTTTGGATGGGAAATGCCGAAGTTTGCTCATTTGCCACTTATTCTGCGTCCTGACGGCAAAGGCAAATTGAGTAAGAGGGCTGCCATTGAAGCCGGATTCCCAATATATGCTATCAAATGGACAGACCCAAAAACAAAGGAAGAAAATCCCGGATTCAGAGAAATAGGTTTCATTCCAGAAGGTTTAATTAATGTTCTTGCCCTGCTGGGTTGGCATCCTCCGGAAGACAGGGAAATTTACACTATTGAAGAACTGATTCAGTATTTTGAACTTGAGCGTGTTGGGAAAAGCGGTGCACAGTTTAATTTTGAAAAAGCTAAATGGATTAATCAACAACACATTCTAAAACTATCTCCCGAAAAGCTTATGGCATATGCCCGTCCATTTATAAAAGAATTTTTTCCCGAGGGCATTGAAGAATCAAAACTATTGGAAGCAATGCTTGTGATGAGAGAGCGCGGAACTACCATAAGAGAAATACTTGAACTGACTAAATCTGTGTTTGAGCGCCCTGAAATTGAACAAGTCATTAACCTACTTCCTGAGTGGAATGACAATGTCAAAGCAGCCTTACAAGATTTTATCAATTATATTGAATCTGAAGAACTTGACCCTTCACAAATACCCACTAAAATCAAGGATATAGCGAAGAAGTGGGAACTTAAGAAAGGCAAATTTATGTTAACTATAAGGGTGGTTCTGACAGGACAGAAAGCCGGTCCTCCGCTGGGTGAACTGCTTAAGATAATCGGCAAAAATGAAGTAGTTAATCGTTTAAAACTGGTTTTGAATGCCAAGGAAGAAAGGAAGTAGGTTCAGGCCAAGTGATTCCAAGATAAGCATTACCATTACTCCAGAAGGAAAGATTATACATCACATGGATATTAATTCTTTGAATGCATATTTAAACAAAGAGGTTGACGACCCTCGCTTGCGTGGTAGAGAATGGAACCCGGATGCCTCTGCACCAAGCATAATTCTTGCGTCTATGAGTTTTATACCCCCTCCAGTGTCTATCACCAAATTGAGAAGGGACATGGAAGAGAGGGGAATAAAAGTTTTAGATGCGATGGAACAAGCCTTACCTCCCGAAATTGTTGAGGCGACGGAACGAGAGCAACCGGACCTGATTGTTGTGGTAATTAATGAACAGGATGCAAAAGAACTACTCTCCAGATTATACGACTCATTAAAAGAACAAAGCCACAACAGGGTAATTGTTGCAGGGTCTATCTCAAGAAGTATTTTACCAACCAATACATGGCGAATGGTTTCAAGACCAGCAGCACACCTGATTCAAAGACATATCAAGGAATTGATTGAAGAACTACGTAAAGTTAGGGAATCACAATAGTGCACCTGATAATATAGATTTTAAAAACATTAGTTGGTCCTTAAACCGGCTTTGGAACTTGCGAAATCTCCTTAAGGATTTCATTTGCTAATTCAGACGGCGACTTATAAGTAGTGTTTACTGCTATCACAATTCCTTCATCTGAGGTAGGGGGTTCAAGAGTTGCTAATTGTTTACGCATCACTTCAATGGTTGCCTCCGAAGGTTCTCCCTCCTTAGATTTTCTTGCCTCTATCCGTGCTTCATACACTGATTCGTCTGCATAAGCATAAATGACAAATAATGGAATATCAAGTTGCCTTGCCATATCTATAAACGAAGCCCTGTGTTCCCGTCTCAAGAATGTGGCATCCACCACAACTCCGAAACCATTTAGCAAATTATGTTTTGCAAGGGAATATAATCGTTGATATGTTTTATGGCTGAACTCAGGGGAATAGATTGAGCCGTCACTGGGTTGGTCAGGCATCAATCCAGCAAGCCGTTTCCTTTCCACATCGGAACGAATCCATATATACTTACCGTAGGCAGAAAGATGCTCTGCTATAGTGCTTTTACCGGACCCAGACACTCCAACCATTAGAACCAACACTGGTTCCAGACGCCTGCTTGCAAATTCATAAGCCAAGTCAAGGTATTTGTAAGTTGATTCAATATCTCTTTGAAACAAACTCACTTTTGATCTGACCATAGCCCGATAGGTCATGTAATACTGTAGCAATTTCAAGCCTTCATAGTCCCCTGTCCAAGCAAGCCACCAGTTGAGAAAGTTCCATCCCAAATATTCTGCATTATGATAGGCAGTGTCCATTAGAAGAAAAGCAATTTCATTAATAACGTCTATCCACGATAGCTCCTCGTTGAACTCAATGCAGTCAAAAATTTGTATTCTTCCCTTGAAATCAACAATATTTTTAAGATGCATATCTCCGTGGCAATGCTTAACGAATCCCTCATTTTTTCTGGAGGCAATTAATTCTTCTAATGTAGCATGCCTGTCCAATGACCATGACTCAAGGAAGAAAAAGTGGTCTGGCAATGGTTCTTCCCTATTCCAATGGGCTTTTATCTGTTCAAAATTTTGAACTACATAATGCTTAACTGTTTCTGGGCTTCCGAATCTGGATTCCACAGGGGCACTTTCTGCACGCAAGTGAAACCTTCCGGCATGCCTCCCTATCCGTGCAAAATCATTCAAAGTAAGGCTTCCCCTTTCAATCTTATTTATAAAAATCTCTTCCTGCGGGAATTCGTGCATAAAAACCACTGGTTCAATAATAGGTTCTCCTCCTATTTTAGGGGGCACTCCACCGACATAGCGAACATCTATATAAACATCTGGGGCAAGTCGCCTGTTAAATGACACTTCTTGATTGCAGTAATATTCCCGCTTTGAGAACGTTGAAAAGTCCAGAAATCCATAATTAACTGGCTTTTTGAACTTGTATGCATATTCGCCCGTGAGAACCACAATTGAAATGTGTGTCTCAATGCTTTTAAAATACTTTACTGGATGGGGAAATGCCGTTTTATGCCTTAATTGGTTCACAAGCATCCACAACTCCTCCACACTGCTCACAGGCATAAGCCCTCCACTTACCAAATAGTAAAGTTAGAGATTCTTGTTTTAACAGTCAAATTAAGAATAGTATCTGTAAAAGAGTTTAGAATTTTACCATCTTTTCTGGTCGGACAATTTTGTCAAACTCTTCGGGCGTTAGATAGCCCAGTTCAATAGCTGCTTCTCTAAGAGTTTTGTTTTCTGCATATGCCTTTTTGGCTATTTGAGCCGCTTTTTCATAGCCTATATATGGCGTTAGGGCAGTGACCAACATAAGAGATTGGTCAAGATGCATTTTGATTCTGTAGTCATTGGGGTTCATTCCAAGGATTGCCCTTCTGGCAAAGGAGTCCATAGCATCTGCCAGCAATTGCAAACTTGTTAAAACATTATAAATAATCATTGGCTTGAAGACATTAAGTTCCATGTGTCCGGTCTTGGCACCCACTGTAAGAGCAACATCATTCCCAAAGACCTGACTGCAAACCATAGTTGCCATTTCTGATTGTGTAGGATTGACTTTCCCGGGCATAATTGAAGAACCGGGTTCATTAGCAGGCAGGTTAATCTCTCCTATTCCACACCGTGGACCAGATGATAGAATTCTTATATCATTAGCGATTTTAAAGAAAGCGACAGCAAGGGTCTTAATAGCATTATGCAAATTAACCAGTGGCTCATGCCCTGCCAATCCAGCAAACTTGTTTCTGGTCGGACGAAAGGGATAACAAGTCCACTCAGCAATTTTTGAAATAGCAAGTTTATCAAAACCATCTGGGGCATTCAAGCCTGTTCCCACTGCAGTGCCCCCTAAAGGAAGCTCCAGCACATGGTCAAGGGCACTACGCACTGCTTCAATACCATATTCCAATTGAGCCACATAGCCAGAAATCTCCTGACCCAATGTCAATGGAACAGCATCCATAAAGTGAGTCCTTCCAATCTTAACGATTTTCATATACTCATCGCTTTTTTGCTTCAGCGTATCATAAAGGAATTGCACTCTGGGCAAGAAATACTCCACTGTTTTGATATATGCAGCGATGTGCATAGCCGTTGGAAACGTATCGTTGGACGACTGAGACCTGTTAACATGGTCGTTAGGATGCAAAAACTTTTCTCTATCGGTCAACTTGCCTCCCCTCAGGACATGCCCCCTGTTAGCAATCACTTCGTTAACATTCATATTTGTTTGAGTTCCTGAACCTGTTTGCCACACTTTCAAAGGAAAATGTTCATCAAGTTTTCCTTCCAGAATCTCATCAGCCACACGCATAATCAGTTCAGCCCTTTCGTCATCCAGAACACCAAGTTTATTATTGGCATATGCAGCAGCCTTCTTGATGTATGCATAGGCATAAATCACCTCCATTGGCATCCTGAACCTGTCATCACCAATGGGGAAGTTGTTGAGAGACCGTTGCGTAACAGCACCCCAATACTTATCAGCAGGAACTTTAATCTCTCCAAGAGTGTCTCTTTCAATTCTGTATTCCATAGCGTCCTCTTTTAAAGCAAAGTTAACTTATGTAGATATTATTAACCCTGCCTTATGCTATAAAGACTGATTTCATCCCTTCTTTATCAAACCAGAATGCTCTATACTCTTTGCCTGCAATCTCTGTTAGAGACTTAGTTGTATACAGTTTCAGCTCAACCATGATATTTAGTTTATCTTTTCCGCGTTGGATTTTAAATATCTTTGGTCTATTGCTGTTATCCATAAATAGCGTTCTGAAACCGTCAATCTTGTTCAAATAAGAAGAAAATGCATCTCCTTTAGGGTCTACAAAAAGAATGCGGTACTCTGTACCCTTCTGAAACCAGAAAATAAAATCAGGAATAAAGCGCCTTAATTCGCCTGAAAAAAAGTATGGTATATACACATCATCTAAGTGTTCATCCAACTTACTAAACATCCACCAGTCATAATGTTTGTCTATTTCATCAAGAATAGAAATAAGATGTTTTAAGAACTCATGCTCACTTGCAACGTCAATTATGTGCTTTATCCATTCCACAGGTCTATTTGTGTAAATTATCGGGATATAGTAGTGTTGTAGTAATTTTCTGAACTTAACACCATCTAAATCCTGCTCTATCAACCTTTCTATGGCTTTCTCTATGTCTTGTTTTGACAAACCAGCTCCCTCCAACGATTGAATAGTAGTGATAATTTTGCTTTCATTTAAATTTTTCACTTTTTCCATCACCTTCGCAACCTTATCTTTATAATCCTTTCGCACCTTTATCTGCCTAAAATGTATAATTTTATCATTGACTGGGACGAAGCTGTCCACATCGCTTTGTTCAGTTTTTGTATACAATGCTAATTGTTTTATTATGCTATCAATACTTACAAAGTTTTTGTAATCATCTGTATAAACATACTTCTCTGGATGTTTAATTACAGTGAATATGTCTTCATACTCTTCTACGTCTATACCGTGCTCTATTAAAAACCTTTCCCGAGGCATTAGAGTAAAATATTGTTGCATCAAAGACAGATTTGCTTCACTCATAAGAAATTTAGGAGGAGAATCTGCTTCAACTACACGCGTAGTTTCCTTCTTGTATGTAGGAACAAGCAAAATAATTTTATCACAACAAATCCTTGGATTACCAAAAAGTGAGACCGTCTCGTACTCTCCCGTTCGTTTTATTATTTGAATCTCTTCAAGAACCTTTTCAATAGCCTCCTTATTAGTTGCCGTAATAAACAAAGTCTCTAATAAAGCTATTTCTGGCAATACGTCCGAAGTGCTAATTTTGAGTTCCTGTAAAGTGTTAGCGAAACTAAGGCGCTTTCTATAGTTCCTTAAAGGTTCTATCCTGATTCCTCTACCAATGGATTGTAAAATAAACTTTTGGGCATCCTGCTTGCCTATGTTGAAATATGTTATGATATTGGGGCGATTGCTATCCCAACCTTCATAAAAAGCACGACTGCCTAA
>JAJRPU010000249.1 GCA_024280615.1 Bacteroidota bacterium
ATGCCCCACTTGCTCCGTTTGTCCCTAAAAGATACTCCTAGCCATGTAAAACGCCAATCCAGGGACACTGCTGTACGGGAAAACTGTCTGGCAAATTCTCGTTTTTCCTGCAAAGTCATTTGAAAATTTTGGGACATTAATCTGTTAAACACAATATCATTAAAATCTCTTTTGTTGAGTGCTTGAACATATCCAGCTAAAGCAAACTCTCCTATACCAATGCTTAACCTGGCTGATTTCTCAATTGTTTCTGTTCCTTCTCCTGCCCATCGGGATGCAGGTCCAGCAAACTCCTTGCCCGGTAACGGCAGGGCAAGAAGCGAAGGATTAATCCCTAAGGCTGAAAATCCATAAGCATTTGTTACAGGGTTGCTAAGCCCTCCAAGAGGAAGTGTATGTAGCCCAGTTTGGGCTTTAACAACGCATATTAACCCCCCCACAACGATTGAAACAATTAATTTGTGAACTTGCATTGCTCCAGATTTATGTTCTCAATTTTAGCTATTTGTTGAGCGTGGTTTTTCGTATCAACCTTTTTAATTATGTGTTTTATTTTAAAATTTTCATCAATTATGAATGTAGTCCTATTAATGCCAAAGTAGGTTTTTCCGAAACGTTTTTTTTCACCCCACACACCGTATTTTTGAACAACCTCTTTGTTAACATCAGCTATTAAAGTAAAAGGAATGTTATATTTATTACGAAATTTTTGATGCGATTCCACAGAGTCAGTACTAACACCAATTATTTCATATCCTAGTTTTTTGAAACAATCATAATAGCTGGAAAGACTAATTGCCTCATTGGTGCAACCCGGTGTGTCATCCTTGGGATAAAAATATAGAATAATTCTTTTGCCCTTTAATGAAGAAAGTTTGAACGACTTTCCCTCGTGGTCCAATGCCTCAAAATCAATTGCCTCCCGTCCAATTTCCAATACCATAAAATCAAGTTTGCTATTTGCAAAGATATGAACAAGCGAAATAACTGCCAAACGTCTTTTTATAAATTAAGAAACTTCTTAGTTAGCATTCTACCTACTCGTTCTGCATTATTGGGAGCCAAAGTTTCTTTTAAAATCCATCCCGGAATATTCAAAATAGATAAAATATGTCCTATCCCAGGAATGTGCCATACTATATCTTTAAGACGACGTAAATAACGCTCCTGGTCTTTCAAGTTTGAAGTATCATTTGACCATTCAATAATGAAGTTTATAAATTCAGTTAGCTCAGGGTTATTTGTAAGTATCTCTTTTAATTTGTATTGCCAATATTTATTCTTGTGATGGACGCTCCTGCAAATATGATATAAAAGATTAAAGAAAGCATCATACTTGTCAGATTGCAATTTAGACATGACCGACTTGATTAGATTTAGATCCTTTGATATAACAGATTTATGCTTGCCCAGAATTATATTATTGTTGATTCTCAAGAAAATCAGTTCAAACAAGTCATTTATACTAATTAAATCCTGTGTTAATGAAAAGTGGCTGTGTAGGGAATATTTTTTCAAGGTTTGTTGTATGGTTTTATTAGCATGCTCTATGTCTCCCTTAATTTGATGCTCATAAGGAAACTTGGTTATTAAATTTGCTTTCCATTCTGGAGTAAGATACGGGTCATTTATTATGGTCTTGGTTTCTTCTAATAGCTCTACAAACTGTTCGCTGTTTAGCTCTATAACTGCTTGTCTTATTAATCTTGCTAATACAGCCGCTCTTATCTCTGGTTGATACACAGACGTTAAAATCTTTGATTGTTTGTTAAGTTGGATTAAAAAACGGCGAGAAAGGTCAAATCTGCTAAGAACATAAAATAATATGTCATGTTTGCGTATGTTAATAATATAGGATGGTAGAAAACCTTTGAGTTTAGGCAAATTTAAAACCTCTTTTATGGCTTTTTTGGCTTCAGATGTAAGATTGGATAAATCACGCTTTATGAATATACCAGATGCAAGACTTAAAGCTTTGGAGTAAGAAACAGCACTTTTGACAATTAAAGCTTGAATCTTGGTCGCTGTATTCCAAAGGGTTTTTATCTCATAAAGATGCTCGTTAATATCCCCCTTAATTGATTTATTGTATGCCAGAAAGGTCAATAGCATAGGGTGTCCTATTAATAAAGCTTGGTTACGAATATATTCATTGAGTTCCATAGCGTCTTTTATTAATCCTCTATTATATAGAATTGTTGAATGTATGGCTTCTAAGAGGAGTTTATAAGTTTTGTGCCGTGTTAATAGAACCCAGGCTAAGCGATTGAGAATGAAGTTTTGTAGTTTATGTGTAAGCGAATATGGGAATTGCGTGTTTGGTAAACTGTTTTTTATAACAAATGTGTCTGAATCGTTAATCTTTCCTTTACGTATTTGATTAAGTAACACGTTGAAAGCGTGGAGAAGGTCCCGTTCTTTTTCTTTTTTGAGTGCTTTACGAATCTCTTTTATTTCACCTGGTCTGAGCGTTGCTAAAAGATGAATTAGTTTAGGTACTTTCATAAAGTCATACGGTATTTAAATGTGTAGCTTTTCCATAGCAAATTTATGATTTTTATATGATTTGCTTTGGAGTTAGATAAAAGCAGCAGTGAAAAACTTAGTGTTAAGTCAATGCATTATGTCTGTACTAAATAAATTGCTTTAAATCAGTTAGTTATATTATGAGGGGCAAAGTGTACTGATTATGTTTCCAACAATTCACGGATAATTTTTGGGCTGGTATTACTTCTCCTTAATACATTAGCCCCAAAAATAGATAAATGATGAGAGCGGGTTTAGTTATTGTGTTCCTTGTCTGTTTTGGTGTTAGGGCACAGAACATTGGTATTGGCACTTTAACACCCAATGCTCTTTTGCACATCCAGTCAAAAGATGGTTATTCACAACCTTTGTTTAGGGTGGATAGTGCTGGTGCAATAAAATTCATTATTGGTATAGAAGGTAATGTTGGCATTGGTGTTGCTTCTCCCGTTCACAAGCTTGATGTTGCTGGCTCAGGAAGATTCACAGGTCCTTTAACCATAGGTTCTTACACTCTTCCTGCTGTTGATGGCACAGCCGGACAGGTATTGGTCACTGATGGAGCAGGGAACGTGTCTTGGCAGAACGTATCTTCCGCCGGAGGGGATAACTGGGGCTCTCAGGTAGCCATAACTCAAGCACCGATTGTGGGGGATGGCACCTCAGGAGCCCCTATTACCTTGCAAGCCGGCACCAATGCAGGAGATGTCTTAATATACGATGGCACTTCATGGCAAATCACAGGAGCACCGTGGACCTCAGTATGTGCAACCATAGGAACGAACTATGTTACTAAATGGACCGGCACCGACCTGTGCAATTCTTTGGTCTACGACGATGGCACCAACGTGGGAATAGGCACTAATGCCCCAACAGCTAAGCTAGACGTTAATGGTACTTTAAGGATTAGAACAATAAACCCGGCAACAACCCCATTGACTTCCACTTCCGCATTGCTTGTGTCTAATTCCAGCGGTGATGTCCAAAAAATAGGTTTCACAGGCAACAGCACTGATGTGCTCCGTGGTGATGGCACGTGGGGACCGGTGTCTTCAGGTGGTGGTTCCACGGACGCCGACTGGTATGACGCCTCAACAAACTCACCTCCAACATCTATTTCTGCCAATATATACACTAACGGAAATGTGGGTATAGGGACGTCAAGCCCAGCAACAAACTTGCATGTTTATAATAACTCAATATCAGCATCTACAGTATCATATCCATTTAGGATAGAAAACAAAACATCTTCCACACCAAGCACAGGAATAGGGGTCGGAATGAAATTCTATTCCAGTGTCACTTCCACAACAACAGAAGAAATGGGACGAATATTCTTCTCCACATTTGATGATGCAAGTTCTTCTCTCAGTTCTATTGATTATAACTACTTGGCAGTAGGAATTTATCAACCCGGTGGAACCAATTATAAAGAACCGATTAGGGTTTTTAGTTCAGGCTTTTATGAAGGAGTCGGTATCACCTATCAAGACCCAACTTGGGCATGGCCCTATAGTAATCCACCTACTGCTTCTCTGGAGGTAAGGGGCTCACAAACGGATGCAGAAATCCATGTGCAAGCATTCACGGGCTCCTCAACAACTCCGGTAACCTTACCTGCACGTCTATGGCTCCGCTCAGCACGCGGAACACCGTCCTCACCGGCATATGTACAGACTGGTGATGAATTGGGTAATCTTGGCTTTGGAATGGCTGGATCATATATAGGAACTCAAATTGTTGGAAAAACTCCATGTAATTGGAACTCAAGCACTACCTGTGGTGAGTTAGAGTTTTATACGACACACACGCCAACTTTCGGAAGTGGCAGAATTCTAACTATGAAACTTAATGCAACAGGTGAGTTAGCCTTATTCACTGATGGGGCAGAAGGAGGTCAATTAAAACTATATAGACATACTAACCCTGTGGGTCCTAGCTCTGAATATGCCTATATTGATTATATTCCCGTTGCCACTAGTGTTGGCGCTTTTAGAGTAATATTTGGTTCTGGTTCTAACACTAAATGCACGGGTGAATGTGAAATATTCCGAGTTGAAGGAGACGGAGACTTAATGGCTCCACATCTGAATACAGGAACAGGCACCACCCTCGTCGTTGATGCCACAGGAAGAATACTTAAAAGCTCGTCTTCCAGAAAATATAAAACCAATATCCAAACGTTTGATGACAATTGGACAAAAATCTTATCCTTGCAACCCAAAAAATACACCTATAAACACACCGGTCAAGAAGCAATCGGATACATCGCCGAAGAACTGGACTCCATAGGACTTAAATGGCTCGTTGGTTATGACCTTGAAGGAAACCCTGATTTTATTTACTACGACAGATTGCCCATATATCTTTTGGAAGTCATTAAACAACAACAAACAAGGTTGGAGTTGCAAGATAAACAAATCAAAACCCTTCAGGAAAGAATAACTTTGCTTGAGCAACTCTTAAACAACCGCACACTGGAGAGTTCTGAAAGTTCCACTAAATAACAAATGCAGCACACGGAGAGGAATGTGTGTGGGGGGCTCCCCTGGGTCCCCCCTTTTTCTTTCATGGGCAAACAAATGCTAAAAACTTAAACTTACTTTAACTTTGCATTCAAAATCAAATGCGAAATGGCAACAATTAAGGATATAGCACAATTGGTAGAGAAAGAAACGGGAATTAAGACATTGCCAAGGCATATTGAGAGGATTCTGGAAGCCCTTATGGCAACAGGCGATTTCTGGCAGGTCAGTGGTAATGCCCATTTGCCTGTCCCTGTGGTTGCAAATGCTATTAAGCACATGCAGGAAGCAGGATGGGTAACCGTTTCAGATGAAAAGATTGAATTGACCCCAGAGGGTTTGAAAGTAGCCCAGGAAGCGGGTTTGTCCGCATTGCCTTCATATAAATGTCCCAGATGCGGTGGAAGGGGAATTGATTACACTGCTCGTCCAGACTGGTGGAACCAATTTAAAGAGATTATTCAGGACCGCCCTGAACCAATTCAGCAATATGACCAAGCTTATGTAACACCTGAGACAACCATTTCACGAGTCCTAATGCTTGACCAGCTTGGAGACCTCAGAAACAAACGAATTCTTGTTATGGGTGCTGAAGACGACCTGACTGGCTTGGCTGTGGCTCTCACTGGACTGGCAAAAGAAGTTCTTATCCTTGACATTGACGAACGACTCATCAATTTTGACAATCATTGGATTGAAAAACTTAATTTGCCTAATGCCCGTGCACAGGTCTTTGACCTCAGAAAACCATTTCCGGAGGAATGGCTTCGTCATTTTGACGTCTTCATTACAGACCCACCGGAAACACTCATGGCATTCAAAGCATTCATAGGCAGAGGGGTGGCAGCCCTGAAAGGTGCAGGCTCAGCAGGATATTTCGGCTTGACCCTTCAGGATTCAAGCATGGCTCGCTGGCAACAACTCCAAAGAATGCTACTTGACGAGTGGGACATGGTCATCACAGACATCAAGCAAGACTTCAACGAATATGTCCCATGGCCCTATCATCAAGAAACCAAAGCGCAACGCCTCGCCCCAGTTAACGTCGGTCCCAAAGACATCTGGTAGAGGTCAGCGTGGTATCGTGTGGAACTGCTCAGCGACGGCAAAGGCGTCAACGAAGCATTTGATGAAGGAGTCCTAAAAGAACTATATCTGGACGAGGAAAGCAGCACTACTTAATTGTTGTTTACATAAGACACGATAACAGCCATTACACTGTCAGACCCGCACCATCCCGTTGAATATAATATGTTGCGTGGGTATATATTGCGGTTTATTATATTGGTGTTAGTTAATGCAATCACTGGAATTCTTATAGCTATAGAGGAATCAAACTCTTCATGGCAGGACTTCGCCGTGTACATGATAGTTGCTTTGTGGAGCACAGCAGTATTTGCTTTGCTGATTATGCTTGCCAGAAAGGCTTTCAAACAGTTGTGGAAAGCTATGTTATCATTGATTATTCTTTGTGTTTCTGAACTAAGTCTATGGATTCTGGCGCTAAAGGATG
>JAJRPU010000250.1 GCA_024280615.1 Bacteroidota bacterium
CGATTGGTTGGTTGCAATTATGAGTACAGGCATGTTTTCGTCAATGAGTGCTATTGGTCCATGCTTCATTTCAGCAGCAGGGTATCCTTCTGCATGGATATATGAGATTTCTTTAAGTTTCAGGGCACCTTCAAGGGCAACAGGATAGTTGTATCCTCTGCCTAAATACAAGAAGTTGCTTGCATTCTGGAATTGATGAGCTATTTTTTGAACAATTGGGTCTGCTTTGTCCAAAATCATCTGTACTTTATCTGGCAGTTCTTCCAACTCAGCCAATATCTTTGCGAATTTCTCTTCTGGAATTGTGCCTTTTTCCTTACCGAAAAGCAAAGCCATAAGGGTCAACACCAACAATTGAGTAGTGAAAGCCTTTGTGGACGCAACTCCTATTTCGGGACCAGCGTGCGTATAGACTCCCGCATCGGTCATTCTGGCAAGTGAGGACCCCACAACATTACATATTCCCAGCACAAGAGCACCCTCCTCTTTTGCTAATTGGACGGCAGCCAACGTGTCAGCAGTCTCTCCAGATTGGCTTATAGCGATGAACACATCATCAGGAAGAATAACCGGATTGCGATACCTAAACTCAGAAGCGTAATCTACGTAAGCGGGTATCCGCGCCAGGTCCTCAAATAGATATTTGCCTACCAGAGCAGCGTGCCAACTGGTCCCACATCCAAGCAGGGAAATTCTTGAAGCAGAAAGAACCCTGTCCAGATAAGGCATAATGCCTCCCAGCCGAACCATATTCTCAGCAACATTAACCCTTCCACGCATTGAGTCCAGCAAACTCCTAGGTTGCTCATAAATTTCTTTAAGCATAAAGTGTGGGAATCCACCTTTCTCTATGGCTTCTAGCTCCCATTCCAGTTCCTGCACCTCTGCAGAAACTCTCTTGTTATCAATATTCCTTAATTCTACACCTTCGTTGATATCAATTATAGCTATTTCACCATCGTCCATATATATGACTTTTCGGGTATATTCAAGTATAGGGGTAGCATCGGAAGCAACAATGTATTCACCATCTCCCAAGCCAATAACCAGTGGACTGCTTTGACGGGCAGCAATCAACATATCTGGATTTTCCCTATCTAAAACGACGATAGCATAAGCCCCAACAATTTCTTTGAGAGCATACAAAACAGCCTCATAGGTATCCATCCCTTTGCTTTCCATAAAATATTCAATTAGTTGAACAACTACTTCTGTATCCGTATCGCTAACAAAAGAGTAACCTTTTCTAGTCAAAAATGCCTTAATTACATCATAATTTTCTATAATACCATTATGCACTATTGCAAGCCTGCCACTTTGAGAAACATGTGGATGAGCATTGACATCGTTTGGTTCTCCGTGTGTTGCCCACCTCGTATGTCCAATACCTACATGTGCATCAATTTTACGATTAGCAAGCATTTGTTTTAGGTCACTAACCTTCCCCTTCCGCTTAAACACATGCAAGTTACCAACTGTATCCACAATGGCAACACCAGCACTGTCATAGCCTCTATATTCAAGGCGTTGCAAACCCTTTATCAACACTGGAACTGCTTGCCTCGGTCCCAAATATCCCACTATTCCACACATGAACTACAGGCTTTTTTCTATGTAAAGATAAACTTTCACGTTTGAAGTATCAATAAGCATTCTTGAAAACGTTACTCCTGCGTCTGGATGCTTAATCACCACAAATGGCGCTCTTAACGTCCCTTTTTGAACATATTGAATTGTTAATGGAATGGGAATTAAAAACTGTGCTGTGTCTCCCTTCACCACCCTGCTCACTGAAATTTCAACACCTCCATTTAACGCTTCAACTAAAACGAATGTTTCATCACTAGTAGTGTCATACCCCAGAACTGTTAATCTATCGGGCGTTTCAGGACTATGTTTAGCGTTAACAACAAGCCACGCACCCAGAATAACAAATGAATCGGGCACTTCGGGCAACCTGACCAGAATCATTGAACCCATTGGCGAAACATAAAGTAGCGAATCAGCAGGACCTTGAACCCACTGCTCTAATCGTGAATTAGTAAAAGAATACTCATATTGAGCACCATAACGACTACCAATGGGAATAATCCAGTTATTCTCTCCTTGCATCGTGTCTTTACTCCAATAAATAGTCAACTGTGAACTGTTGAGTAGTCCGATTCCCACCTCCAGAACCAGATTTGTATCAAGAACTTCAATTGCCAACCCTCCAAAATTTTGTCTGAATTCACTCACAGATTTAATAATTCCAGTACTATGAGCATCAACGAGTTCCTGAGCCCAAGCCAGAGGAAAAGGTAACTTCCATTTTCCAGCCTCTTCACACATCACAACATCTCTGACTTCAACTTTTTGAACACTGGTATTGCTATAGAACACTGACGGCAACTGTTCTGTCCTATAAAGACGAACGTTGAAACAGGGCTTGTTAGAAGCAAACTGTCTGGAAGGTACGAATTCAAGGAAAGCGGAATCAACTGGGGACCACATTGGCGGCTCCTCGGAAACAGGTTGTAGTTCAAAATGGAACACCGCTTTTAATCTACCGCGATACGGGTCTTCCCAATTAGCAATAATCGGGGTTAAGTCCCTATCTGTTCGCACTACGGTTGTATCATACACTATTGTTGTATAAGGAACAGAAAGAGTATCATTTGCTTCCACATAGGGCACAGAAATAGGTATCTCAAGCGTATCTCCCTTATAGCAAGAGTGAAGTATAGTAAGCAAACCAAATACTAATAAGAATCTATGCTTATGAAGCGACCTCATCGTGTTGCAACTGTCTGTAGAAAGAAATGTGTTCTTCAACAAATGGTTTCAAGTCAAGAGCATCCTGCAGCTTCATAAATGGTTTTCCTGTTTGTTCAGCATGTTCCTTAAGCCGCTTTTCAAATGCTGGTTCAATGAATTCTGAGGCAATTATTATGCCATCTGAAAGGGTTGCCGCGGCGTAATACAACGCTTCATAAGTGCCTTCTTTGTACATCTCAAGGTCTTCGTCTGTAATAACATCTTCAACCTTAATGACCTCTGGCCACCCTTCCTCCAATTTTTCCGGGAAATAATCATCATACACGCTAAGTATCAACCGGGCTTTTTTGAACATTGGTTCATCGGCATATATTCTTCTGATAAATAATGGGACGAGAGTTGAGAACCATCCGTTTATGTGAATAATATCTGGTTCCCAGCCCAATTTCTTTAATACTTCGCAAACGCTACGTGCAAAGAAAGTCATTCTAAGTCCGTTATTAGGCAGGAATTGACTGAACTCATCTCTGAAAACATAGTCTTTTTCAAAGATTTCGTCATTGTCCATAAAATATATTTGCATTCTCACTTCTGGCAATGTGGCAACCTTTATCAACAGGGAATAGTCATCATCTCCAATGGTTATGTTCATTCCCGAGAGCCTGACCACCTCGTGCAGTCTGTGTTTCTTTTCATTAATTCTGCCGAATCTGGGCATCATTACTCGGGCTTCATAATTGTGTTGCTTGAGTTGAGCCAGCAAATCCCTAATAATTGTTCCTGCCAATGAAACCTCCAAATAAGGCTGCATTTCCTGAGTGATAATCAACACCTTCCCCTCTATTCCTCCTGACCGCTTATTCATACGCTTACCTTCCGATTTTTTGAATATAACGCAAAACACGAATTAATTAGTGCCAGCAATTTTAAAAATCCACTATTAATGAGACATTGAGAGAATACTGCAGTTGTGGATATGTGGGAACCGGTTCAGTATCGTATAATACATAAAACCCATTAACAAGTTTCACTTTCCTGTAAACAGGGAATTCCAAAGCAAAATCCCAATATAGTCGCCAATCAGAAATGTTAACAAGCGAAGGTTGGAAATACAACACTGACGTCATAACAATTGAAGATTCAGATTTTAAAGAAAATGATAAATATGAACTATTACGAAATGTTTGTATAACTGCAGTGGCAGTATCTCTTATCACACCTTCTTCATATTCATACATCATCAATGGACCGAAAAACATGTTCCATGTCTTTTGCCTGATTACAGCGAAGCGTGGACCCAATCCGGAAGTATATCTATGCTTAATCCCTGTAACAGAGTTCTTTTGATATTGCACGAAGAGTTCTGGGACCACATGTTTCTCAAGCCATTTTTCAAGATTATACCGCAAATGAAAAACCAGTTTATCCCGAATTTTGTTATTGTCCACCAGTTGAAGCATAAAGGAATTCATAAAAAGGAACATGTGTTTGCCTGTTCTGTATTGTATGTGAACATCCAGCCCATATTTCTGAATGTCATAAGTGCTTTTGTGCAGGTTAAGTGATAGTTTGATTCTTCCTGTACATCCTTCCGTCTGTTTGAGCCTTAAGGCTTCTGCGTTGAGGACCTGTGCAACGGATTCTGTAAAGATACCGAAAAGAATGATTAAACTTAGTGGCAATAAACTACGGATAAACTTTGGTATGGTCATACTTGCTTCCCACATATCGGGCTATTTCTTCCAAATATCGGGCATCCATATCATCAAAGGCAGCAAGATAATCAGAATCAATATCCAAAACACATCTTAGAATTCCCTCTGAATCAACAACTGGGACAACTATTTCCGACTTTGTGGACTCTGAACAGGCAATATATCCCGGGAACTTACTCACATCGGGAACAACATGTGTTTTCTTTGTCTCAGCAGTCTTGCCACAAACTCCCTTTCCGAGTGGGATATGCAGGCATGCTTGATGCCCTTGATAAGGACCGACTATCAATAGATTAGGCGAGACCACTCTGTAGAAACCAGTCCAGTGATAGTAATCAAAGGCGTGATGCAGTATAGCGACGGTAGTGGACAATATACAAATCCAATCTGATTCCTGGGCAAGAACACTTCTTATGTCCTTCAGCACTTTTGAATAAGTTTGTTCTTTCCGAAGCCTGTCCATTGATTATGTCTTTTTCTTTTTGGGTTTAGCGGCGGGAAACAGGACGTTATTAAGGATTAGCCTATATCCGGGCGAAGTGGGATATTGTTTTAAATCTGTTGGGGGGTCTCCAACGAAGTGTTGATAATCTTCCGGGTCGTGCCCGCCATAGAAGGCGAAGAAACCTTTTCCGTATTGGGCATAAATGTATCGGGCTTCACCAGCCTGCCTATTCTCAGCAAGGATGGTAACATAGGGTTTAATTTTTGTTTTATCAAAAGCAGTCGTTTGACCCATGAATCCACGGATAACGTGAGTGTGGTTCTGTGTCAACATTGTGGGGATGGGGTCCAACTTTGCGGAGAATTCAAAAAGAGTGAAATAATCTTTTTCCCTCGGGACTTTTCTTTTGTTTGTCATGTCTATATCAGAAAATTCATATACGTATGGGTTAGTAATTACTCTAAAATTCCAGAAAGCTAATGTTTTAGAGAAATCAAGTCTTTCATTGCAATCTGGGTCTGCGGGGTCTCCATCAAAAGGCGTCTCGCAAATGTCTGTGTTTTCAGCAGCAAGGGCAATGTCATAAGTGTCTGTTCCTGAGCACATAGCAAATAGGTATCCACCGCCGGCAACAAACTCCTTTATTTTCTTAGCAACAGCCAATTTTAATTCTGCCACCGATGAGAATCCGTGTTTCTTAGCAATGTTTGTCAGGAATTCCACCCGGGCTTGATACCAGCGAGTATGGGCATAAGCAGCATAGAATTTTCCAAATTGTCCTGTGAAGTCTTCGTGATGCAAATGCAACCAGTCATAATTAGCCAGTTCTCCGGCAAGAACTTCATCGTCATAAATCTTCTCATAAGGAATATCGGTAAATTCAAGAACTAACAGGACTGCGTCATCCCATGGCTCTATGTCCGGGGGAGCATACACTGCTATTCGGGGGGCTTTCTCAAGCCTCATAAGGTCCATATTCACGTCCGGACGCGCTATGTAGTCCAGAATAGCCTGTCGCTGAGTTTCCGTAATGATTTCATAATTGACACCGCGAAGGTCGCAATCCAGTCGTGCAGTTTCGTCATAAGGCATTAAGAACGACCCTCCTCTATAGTTCAACAACCATTCAACTATGTTTCCTCTGGCAAGGGACCTATAAACAATCCCATAGGCTTGCAAATGTTGGGTTTGTTCATCATCCATGGGAATGAAAATGTAATTCTGGGCATAAGTGGTCCAGAGTGTTGCCAACATAAATAGTAGGAACCTCACAGTTTTTCTCTTTTACCTGAAATAAGCAGTATAAAGAACGTTATGACAGCAGCCAGAAGTATGTGTTCAAAACTGAATTTATATCCCAATGAGTTTTCAACAAGTTGCTCCGTACCAATGGTTAGCACAGGCGATAGGGTTATAGCTAGCCAAACCCACAATACACGGGGCGTCTTCAAGCCAAGCAGTGCATAAACAAACAATCCTAACAAAGGACCATAGAAGTATGCAGAATATCTGAATAGCATGCTTATCACGGCATCATTATGCAAGACGAAGAACACAGTTGCCATAATTCCAATAACCATAGCAATTGTTAAATGGACAAGTTTTCTGTTCCAGCGTCCCTCCCGGTTGAAGTCCACCATCACTGAAGTGGTTAATCCAGTAATGGCAGAGTCAGCACTGGACAGGGCAGCGGCAATCAACCCAATCAAGAACGCTATGCCCGCCACGTCATGCATGTGATTGATAGCCAACGAAGGGAATAGGGCATCCGATTTTTCTGGTAATGGAATGGAAAAGTGATGAGCATAGCCGATTAGCACAAGCCCAAGAAACATAAAAACAACATTAACAACAACAAGCAAAATAGAGAAAACAAACACATTTTTCTGAGAATCCCGCAGTG
Source organism: Bacteroidota bacterium (assembly GCA_024280615.1). GTDB lineage: Bacteria > Bacteroidota > Bacteroidia > JAADEI01 > JAADEI01 > JAADEI01. The sequence continues at coordinate 6,821 of JAJRPU010000250.1, forward strand.
ACGGGCAAGACAAATTCTTTTGCATCATATCTTGGTCAAGACCAGTCATTACAACAGCGAACAATGCTCCGCTCACAAAATACTTCCAGAAATATGATGGGCTATTTGGGTCCCAGTTGAAAATTTTGGCATTGGGCATATTTAAAAGGTCACTAACAGACAACTCAGCGCCATTAAAAGCAACCCAAATTGTTATAAGCAATGCAACGAGCATAGCAAGTGTCTGAATAACGTCTGTCCAGACAATTGTTTTTATTCCACCCTGAAAAGTGTATAACCACATTATAGCAACCAGAATCAAGACAAGCAATGGGAACGGAATGGATTTTCCGATAATAAACTCATAAATAACAAAAGCAACGATATATAATCTCAGGGAAGCACCTATCAACCGAGCAATCAGGAACAGGACAGCACCTGCACGACGACCACTAACACCAAGCACTGGAACCAACACTTCATAGACAGTAGTAACCTTGTTTTTGTAATAAACTGGCAGCAACACAAGGGCAATAATCCAATATCCCAGGACATATCCAAAGACCATCTGCATATAGTGCCAATTGTTGGTAAGTGTCCAGCCGGGAACAGAAATAAATGTTATTCCTGAGAGGGTTGTTCCGACCATTCCGAAAGCCACTGCCCACCACTTGCTCTCACGACCCGCAAGGTAGAAATCCATATTAGTGCTTCCCCTGCCAAAGAAATATCCCACAAAGATTAAAAAACCAAGATATAATGCAATTGCTATGAAAAAACTAATAATCATCACCTTGCTATTTCTTCTTTAATAACATTTGCAATGGTCAACAAAGCATATTCCAACTGGTCGTCTTCTATGATTGCCGGGGGGTAAATTCTTATGCCTGTTTCAGCGAATAGAAACCAATCAACAATTATGTTATGCTTTTCTATCACTTTGCGAATCACTCTGTCGGTCAGACTTGCATCGGGCAGATGAATAGCACCCATTATGCCTTCAATACTGATTTTTACGTCCGGAATATTACTCAATGCCCTGAATAAAGTGTTTTTCATAACTGTTTCCAGTTGTGGAATTCGTTCAGAAATAATATCTTCATCAATCAAGACCTTGAGGGTTGCCAGTCCGGCAGCACACGAGACTGGATGTCCGCCATATGTAGTTATGTGTCCGAAAGGCGGGTCCATCAAAACACTCATTATTTTCCTGCTTGAAATGAATGCCCCAAGAGGAAACCCACCACCGAGAGCCTTGGCAAGCACCAAAACATCAGGAACAACTTCATATTTCTCAAATGCAAAGAGCGAGCCGGAACGCCCAAAGCCAGTCTGTACCTCATCAAAGACAAGCAAAACACCTTGTTCATCACACAATCTCCTTAACTGCATTAAAAATTCTGGCTTAGCAGGAACAACACCCGCCTCTCCCTGAACGGGCTCCACAATAACGCTCGCCACATCTCCATCCATAAGTCGCTCAACACTCTCTATATCGTTAAACTCGGCATGATAGACCTCCGACAGCAAAGGTTCCATGCCCTTTACTATGTCTGAATGGGAAGCCAGAGTCCATGCTCCAAACGTTGAGCCGTGATAAGCATTTTTGAAAGCAATAACCTTCTTTTTCCCTGTGAATCGTCGGGATAACTTAATTGTCGCATCTATGGCTTCACTTCCCGAATTAGTAAAAAACACAGTGTTTAACGATGGGGGAAGAAGTGAAGTCAGCAGTTTTGCATATTCCATTTGCACGTCAAGAATAAAATCTCCATAGACCATTACGTGGTCATACCTATCCACCTGTTTTTTGATAGCCTCCACAACCCTGGGATGCCTATGCCCTATAATGTTTACTGCAATTCCAGAGATTAAGTCTAAATACTTCTTTCCGCCTCCATAAATGAACACTCCCTCCGCCCGTTCCACAAGCACATTAAGGGGATATGGACTTGTCGGTAACAACCCAGACCGCTCCCACACATCCAAACCTCTCATTCCACTCATGTTTGCAATATTAAAACAAACAGCATCTTCATAAAGTGCAACCTTTTAATATAAAGTTACGTTCTTATTAGTAGAAACACACGATCATGAAGAGGGGGGCATATTTCTTAATATTAGTCATTTCAATAATCTTTTGGTCTGCATTCATACTTCCTTTGCAAAAGTTCAATGTTTCCGCTACTAAAGGGGCGGTAACCCTTAATTGGGAAGGTCTTGAACACCTCAATGCCAAACAAGTTATCCTATTAAGGAAGAAAAAAGGATTAGGCAAATTCAAAGAAACATTTTCTGCCGATGCATCAGTGGCTTCCACATACACATTCTCTGAAACCCTTGAACCGGGAACATACGTGTATAAGCTAGTTGTAATTACCGAAAAAGGCAAGAAGAGAACTGTTGGAAAGCACATTGTTACTGTTGAAGAAGCAGGGACTAGCTTTGTTAAGTGGTCTGTTTCAGGAAACACTGTTCTTGTGTTTTTCTTTGAACCGTCTTCTGGAACCTACACAATTAGAGACTCATCTGGAACAGTGATAATTAGCCAATCGTTTAATAACAAACTTTTCTTGGAACTTGTATTTTCAGATAAAAAAGGGGAATTTTCCATAACCATAGATATTGAAGACGGTCAATCATCCACGTTTAGCGTTTATATCAACTAAGGAATTCTCCAGTCTATCGGCTCTTTACCAATTGTCTCCAAATAGCGATTTGCTTTTGAGAAATGGCGGCACCCGAAAAATCCATATTTTGCAGAATAAGGTGAAGGATGAGCAGCCTTCAAAATCAAATGCTTACGTGGGTCAATGAGCCTTTCCTTTTCCTGTGCGAATTTGCCCCAGAGCATAAAGACCACTCCCTCCTTTAACTCGTTTATTTTCCTTATTGTTGTATCAGTGAATATCTCCCAACCTATGCCCCTGTGACTTCCAGGCTGTCCAGCTCTAACAGTCAATATAGCATTAAGTAAGAACACTCCTCGTTTAGCCCATGGCGTTAAATTGCCCGTTTTAGGTATAGGGATTCCAAGGTCATCATGTAGTTCTTTATAAATGTTCTGCAATGAAGGTGGAATAGGAACATCATCCGGAACAGAGAAGCACAAACCCATTGCTTGACGTGGTCCGTGATATGGGTCCTGCCCCAGTATAACTACCTTAACTTTATCAAAAGGGGTCTGGTTATAGGCATTGAAAATTAAAGGACCTGGCGGATATATAGTACATCCCCTCTTTTTCTCCTCAATCAGAAATTGCTTAATACGTGCGAAATATGGTTTTTCAAATTCCTCTTTAAGAACCTCCTTCCATGAAGGATGAATCTTTGGCTCTACCTTAACCTTGGTGTCTCCTTGATTATTATTTTCTGCAGTGGACCCTTCCTGCTTCTTATTCAGAAAGTCAAATAAGGTTGGTTGCTTCACCGTATTGGCTCTTTCAGCCTTTCAAACGATTCTTATTTAACAAACAAACCTTTCTTCAGCTCAAAGTCACCGTATCCTCCAACGTGCCCATCAATATAGACCTCCACCTGATACTTACCAGGCAAGAACTCCTGCTTATCTGTTTCGGGCCAGACGACACATAGGTTTTTGTCTTCTCCCGTATAGTCAAAAGTAACCTTTGTTGTATATTGTAATTCTGCGTTCATATCAAGGTCTTTAAACTTCCCTGAACCAAGGTTTTCATCATAGAAGATCTGTTGTGCAGGGCTAATAATCCGTACATAGGCTGTTTTTGTTCCAGGTTGCACGATTGGATGCTTAAGCACATCAAAGCAAACCTGAATTTCCTTTGCTTTTTTATAATTATATGTTTTTACCTTTTGTCCTGCTTTCTCTCTAAAGCCCCACCCCTTTATATTTCCTGCTCTCAGCATCTGGCTATTCTGTATCTTTTCTTCCAATTGTTGTCTTCTTTGTTGCTCCTGCTCAAGATTTTGCTTCAATTGAACATTTTCTTGTGTCAATGCCTGATTGGCTTTAACCAATGAGTCAATCTTAGCCAAGAGCTTTTCTCTCTCTGCTTTCAACTCGTTATATTTCTTTCTAAGAGCGAAGTAGCTACCTCGCCACTTTTTAACAACATTAAGCAGGGAATCTAATTCCCTTTGCTTTGCTTCAACCAGTGCATTTAATTCTTCATTCTTGCCTTTGTAGTTTTCCAGTTCCTGCTTTAAAGCGGTTAGCTCACTCTCCAACTGGGCTTTAAGTTCCATTGTTTTTTGTAGTTCTTCTTGTGTTTTTTGATGCTCCTTCTTAACCTGCATATTGTTGTAATAAAGCACACCACTCAACCCAAGAAACAAAAGCAAGAGAATGAGCAGTATTACCCTCCCTTTGTTACCTTTTCCCTCAGCCATATCTTTTTCTTTTTTTGCAAAGTTAAGAAACAAAAAATTAATGGATTTACCACTTCTGGCGTCGTTGCCACTTCCATCTCAAGAAAATGGCTATTCCATTAAGCAAGAAAACCAAACCCAGAAGCACTATGATTGCAGCTGCGGCAGTTACTATGAAGCCGTGTTGTGGCCTTGAAACCCAGTTAAAGATTTGAACTGGCAAAGCAGTGAAATCGTCAAAGGGTCCCTCAGGTAAGAAAGCAATGAATCCAGCGGCTCCAATAACCAGTATCGGGGCAGTCTCGCCCACTGCCCTGGACAACGCAAGTATAACGCCTGTAGCAATACCGGGACCGGCAGCCGGTAATACCTGATGCCAGACTGCTTGC
>JAJRPU010000251.1 GCA_024280615.1 Bacteroidota bacterium
GAAAAATTCCATTCACTGTTCATACCCACTGATGACAAACTATTAACTAAGTTGTTGGAGAGTTTGCCATTTAAGTTATCGGTGCCCTAAAGGTTTGTTTATACCTCTTTTTAACAAGTTACTTTATTTTGCATCAATGAACTTTGCACCCAAATTATGCCTATAAACCATTGATAATCAGCCTCTTTTCGCCTAAAGAAGTGCGTAACTTGGGTATAGTAATGTAGGAATGCAAGGGAGATACTAATTTTAATTGAAGCAGGACAGAAAATTAATTCAAAGGAATAAATTGCCCAGCTATTCCTAAGTATTTACGGGATTTTGAAGTGTCTATCTGAATGGTATAAATGGAAAATAGGTAGTAATTTTCTCTTTGTGTTGTTGCGGATGCTAATTCGGCAATTATTGCCGATGCTCCTTTTGCAAGCAAATCTCCTAAGATGCCTCCTGATTTCTGTTCTTCTTTGTATTCCCTAAACATTTCTTCTTTTAAATAGTCTTTGAAATCCTCTGTTGATGGGTTAGTTACAGCAAGAAAAATTCCAAAGGTAACTACAAGCAGAACTGACAGAGAATTTCTGCTCATAGCAAATTAATTTAATGGGGTTAAAGCTTCATAGGTATTTAAGGAGGGAAGCTTATTGAAGTCCAAGTTTTTGTTTTACGTAAGGTGTTAAGTCATCGCCTGGAGGCATGACTAGAAGGACGCCTGTTGAAGCGTCGAAGACGTAATCAATTCCTCGTTCTTTTGCCACTTGCTCAATAGCCGTTCTTATTTTATCAAAGATGGGTTGCATGAGTTCAGCTTGTTTCATTTGAAGGTTTTCTTGTGCTTTTAATTGGAATTCTTGAATTCTCATCTGGAGGTCAGTCAGTTCTTTGACTTTGATTTCTTTGACTGCATCTGGCCATACGTCTTGATTTTGTTGCAATTCACTGAGTTTCTTTTCATATTCTTCCATCATTGCTTGCAGTTGCTGTTCCAGTTGTTGGGCGTATTGTTCAAGGGTTTGCTGTGCCTGAATAACTTCCGGCATTGCCTGAATTATCTCAGCAGTATTGACGTATCCGAACTTCCTATTTTGTGCAAATAGAGTCAAAGGTAAAGCCAGTATAATCAATAAACCTATCCAATTCCTCATTTCTATGCAATTTTGTAACTCAAAGGTAATGCAATTTAATGAAATTGTTGTGGCGTCATTTACGGCAGTATAAACGCATCTATTTGATAGGTATAGTATTTGTGGTCCTGAATAACTTTATTGCTATACTCATTCCTCGCCTGCTTAGGGTGGCTATTGATTCCGCCTTAAATAAACAGGTGCCTGAATCCCTTTCTGGGTATGACCTTCAACAGGGTATAATTTTAATAGCGAGTGCAATTATTGTTCTTGCTCTGTTGCGTGGGATACCTATGTATTTAATGCGAGAAACGATTATTATAGCCTCCAGAAAAGCGGAGAGGGACTTGAGACAACGTGTCTATGAACATATCCTTGAAATAAGCCCCGTCAAAATTGGTAAGTTCTCTATAGGTAACATAATGGTCAGGCTAACTGAAGACATTGCTACCGTCAGAATGTTTTATGGTCCCGTTGTGCTTTACACTATTAATATCACAGTGCTGTTGGTTGCTATAAGCATATCTATGTTTCTTACAAGTCGTGTATTAACCGTTATACTGTTAGTGCCGTTGCCGTTGCTGGCTTACTTTATTTATCGTGTTAGCATAAAAATTAAGACTGGTAGTGCAATTGTTCAAGAAAACCTATCAACATTTACATCGTTTGTGGCTTCTGTGTTTCCGTCAATGAGAATATGGAAAGCCTTTAACAGAGAAGAATTTCTGCGTTCTCGTTTTGATTCTTTGAATGACAAACTGCGAGATGAGTCGCTCAGGTTAGCCCGTATAGAAGCATTTTTCCATCCTCAAATAATTCTGGCAACGGGTGGAATAACCATTTTGACTGTTTTTGCGGGAGGCTGGTATGCCATTCGTGGTGGCGTAACGGCAGGAACGATTGCCGAATTCATTGTTTATGTAAACATGCTCACGTGGCCCCTGATGGCAGCTGGATGGATAGTGTCCCTTACTCAAAAAGCACTTGCCTCAATGCATAGAATTCAGGAAATTTTGGATATGAAGCTTTATCCTTTAAACGGCAAAGAACCCATATCTCAGGTGAGGAATGTTGAATTAAAAAATGCTTCGTTTGGATATAATGATAAACAACCAGTTATAAGGGACGTTAGTGAACGGTTCTCTAAGCCTGAGTGGATAGCCATCGTAGGGAAGTCCGGTTCAGGAAAGACAACACTTCTCTATTTACTTAACAGACTTATTGACCCAACCGGTGGAACGGTATTGCTTGATAAGATTGATGCAAAGAACTATCGGATTGAGACCTTGCGACCACTTGTTTTATATGTTCCCAGAGAACCCATTATGTTCGCTGACACAATAGCCAATAATGTTAGATATGCCCGAGATGACCTGTCTGATGAAGAGGTGATTAGGTTACTTGAAATATGTGAGTTCACAAGAGATTTAGAAACGTTCCCTGCTGGGATTCATACTGTTGTCGGACAAAAAGGTGTGTTTGTTTCGGGTGGCCAGAAACAAAGGATAGCGTTGGCTCGGGCTCTGGCAGTAGAACCAGATTGGCTTCTTCTTGATGATGCCCTTTCCAGCGTGGATGCCATTACTGAACAGAAAATTTTGAACAATCTGAAAAGGGAGTTCCCTCAGATGGGCGTTATTATAATCACTCAGAGAATGTCTATTGCTAAGCACGCAAGTCGTATATTTAAACTGGAAAACGGTAAATTGCAGTACTATGAATTGGTTTGATTGGTTTATGAATCGGCGTAAAAGCGATGAAGTTAAACTGCTTCACGGTCAATTGCAACGCGATAAGAAATTTATTATACAGCATAGGGAATGGCTTGAGACAGTTGCTCCGAATATGTTTCATTGGATTATGAAGAATTATGAAGATGCAATTAAAAAGCCTGTTAATGAAGCCTCTGTGGGAGATGACTTGCTCATTTTTAGGTCCGGACCTGCGATAGGAATATTAATAGTTACCAAAGGCTGGTCCCTTTTAGATTGGCAGCACATGCTTGATGAACTCAAAAATAGAATTAAAAAAGTGGAACATTACATTGAAACCCTTGCTGACATTAAACAAAAACTTTTGCCAGCTGGAATAGAGACTGTTGAAAGATATGCCCTTAAACCAGACATTAGAACTGCTTTTCAGGAAGATGGTTCCTTTAAAGTTAAACAAATGTTCGGTGGAATAAGACTTGATTTGACTTATCTAAACAAGAAACCAGTGCAATTGAGAATAATCCTTGATAGGGTAGTGGACAGAAACTATAGCGAAGCGTTGCCTTTTGAATGGCTATTCCAAAACCTGTTTAAACAACCATGATTAAGAAACTTATAGCATTTGGTATTAAGCAGGTTGCCCAAATATCAACAAAACAATTTCGGAAACAAGTTGAAAACCCAGTTGAATTCCAGCAAAAGTGGTTTAACAGATTAATAAAAATCGGCAAACAGACTCTATATGGGAAAGAACACAACTTTGAAGCCATAAAAGACTATGATTCATTTATTAAACACATACCGTTATGTAAGTATGAGGACCTATTGCCTTATGTAAATAGAATCAAGGAAGGAAAGTCAAATGTTCTGTGGAAAGGCCTGCCCGCTTATTTCGCTAAGACAAGCGGCACTACAGCGGGTGCTAAATACATTCCCCTCACGATGGAACAATTGAAATTGCAGATTAGAGCAGCCCGACAGGCATTGTTTAATTATGTTGCACAAACGGGAGACGCCGACTTGTTCAATGGCAAAATGCTATTTCTTTCAGGGTCTCCAGATGTGGAAAAGGTTGGGAAAATATATGCTGGACGACTCTCAGGCATCGTTCACAGACATATACCCAGATGGGCTTTGCGAAACAGATTGCCTTCTTATGAAATAAATCGCATAACAGACTGGAACAAGAAGGTTGATGCAATCATTGATGAAGTTCTCCAAGTTGCCAAACAATTGACCCTAATCAGTGGCATTCCGCCGTGGATACAAATGTTCCTTGAACGGATAGTGGAACGAACAGGCAAGATGCCTTTTCAACTCTTCCCCAATTTGAGAGTGTATGTCCACGGTGGGGTCCAATTCGCCCCCTATGAACGTGTTTTGAGGGAATTACTGGGTGAAAAAGTTGTATTTATTGAAACTTTCCCAGCTTCAGAAGGATTTTTTGCATTTCAGGATGAACTTAAGGACCCAGAAAAAGGCTTAATACTGCTTCCAGATTCAGGAATTTTTTATGAGTTCATTCCTTTTGAAGAAATAGATAACGAAAATCCCCGAAGGCTTACTCTTGATAGAGTGGAAAAAGGCAAGGTCTATGAGATGGTCCTGACTACTAATGCAGGGCTATGGGCATATCGCCTCGGAGACCTCGTCCGCTTCACATCAGTAAGTCCATACAGGGTCAAGGTAGTAGGACGCACGTCGCAGTATATATCTGCTTTTGGAGAACATGTCATAATTGAAGAAATTGAAAATGCTCTTAATGAAGCCTTGAAAAAAGCAGGAGGAAAAGTTAGAGATTTCCACGTTGCCCCTCAGGTAACTCCTGCCGATAATACACGTCCATATCACGAATGGTTTATTGAATTCATTCAGATGCCGGAAAATATGCAACTGTTTATTGAAGAACTTGATAAAGCCCTGCAAAAACAAAATCCATACTACAAAGACCTGCGAGATGGTTTAATCCTTGACCTGCCAAGGGTAAGAATTCTACCCGAACGGGCGTTCCACGCCTATCTGGATAGCATAGGCAAACTGGGAGGACAGTTCAAAGTCCCTCGGGTCTCAAACGATAGGAAACATGCCAAATCACTATGCAAATACATCCTTGAGGAACAGTGACCAGCTATACCACTTGGCAATTAAGAGAAATATGATAGAATGCCAGAGAAATCCAAACTCCTTTATGGAGTAATAATCTGTTTCCCGCCTCCGTTGTCAGCAGCACCCCCTTTAAGCAATTCGTTTTCTATCACTTCTCGGAGCACATGCTCAGGAACAGCACCAACCAATGCTTTGGGTTGCTCATTAAGGGGAATAAATACCAGAGTCGGGATGCTCCTAATGCCAAACATGGCGGCAAGTTGCTGCTCCCGGTCAGTGTCAACCTTATAAAATGCTACCTTGCCCTTGTACTCCTCAGATAGTTTTTCCATAATGGGAGCTACCATTTTGCATGGACCACACCAGTCGGCATAGAAATCTATTACTGCAGGAAGCGTACCTTTATACTTCCATTCTTGTTCCTTCTCGTAGTCAAATATCTTCTCCTTAAAGCTTTCCAGAGTCAAGTGTTCAACTGCCATTTTTTGCGATTTATACTAAGCATAACACATAAACTTCTGGATAAGTTCATTATAAACATATCATAACTTTGCAAAAATAAAACAAGCAACGATGGAAAGAACACTTGCAATAATCAAACCGGATGCCACAAGAAGAAATCTTATAGGTGCGATTCTTAAGAAAATAGAAGAGGCTGGATTTACAATCATTGGCATGAAGATGCTCCGACTTTCTAAGGAACAGGCAGAGAGCTTCTATGCTGTTCATAAAGAACGCCCATTCTTTAATTCGCTTGTGGAATTTATGACTTCAGGACCTGTGGTGGTCCTCGCCCTTGAAAAAGAAAATGCTGTTGCTGACCTGAGGAAACTAATGGGTGCCACCAATCCAGAAGAAGCAGAAGAGGGAACAATAAGAAAAGAATTCGCTATCAACATTGAGCAGAATTCTATTCACGGTTCCGATAGCCCGGAAAATGCACAAAGGGAACTATACTTCTTCTTTTCAGAATCGGAACTAATTGTTGGAACCAGATAATCAAAAAACTTGTATAACTATTTGGGGGATGCGGAGCCGTCGCCGTGGGAACAGTGAGTCCCACGGAGGAAAGTCCGGGCAGCACAGGGTGCCGTGCCTCTGGAAACAGAGGGGTCCTTCCAGGAAACCGGAGGGATACGGAACAGTGCCACAGAAAATTACCTGTCCCTATACGGGGCAAGGGTGAAAATCCCCCGGGAAGGGGGACGTGATGGCTGTAAGGCTATCACGGGGCAAACCCCACGGGCTGCAATGCCAAATAGGCTGGCACTCCCCGCAACAGCGGGGATAAGGGTTACCCGCCCGATGCCAGCGGGTAGGCAGCTCAGATAAATGACGGCATAAAACAGAACCCGGCTTACTCGCATCCCCCTCAAATTACTTTATTTTGCTCTTATGATTGCAAGGCATATTGCACTTATTGTATTAGCTGCTTTGGCTAATTACTCTGGTTTTTCTCAACAAAAGCCAGTATCCTATTATTTACCTTCAAACTGCGATTCCCTTTGTAATTCAATTGTTGATGGCTTTTTTAACAATATAGAGTCTGATTCGCACGAGTGGACAAATGCCATAGAGAATTTTTGCAGCAAACGGCATTTCTTGGACTCTTTATTGAAATCTAATAACTTGCCAGAAGATTTTAAATACATCCCGCTTACGGCTTCAATAATGCAGTCAGACTATTCTGATTCCTTTAATAGGTCAGGATATTGGGGTTTGTCAATTACAGATGCTCTTTCTACTGGATTAAAGGTTAATTTCGTTATTGACGAAAGACGGCATTTCCTACAGAGTTCAGTTGCCGCGGTTAAAAAGTTAAAAGTTCTATACGAAGACTTCAATGACCCAGATTCCACAGTGCTATACTTCTTCCTTGAAGGACCTGCTGCTTTTGAAGAGGAACGTAGTTACGCTATCGCTAAGTGGACAATCTGGAAATTAACACTGAATTCAATAAAGACAGATTTAGCACAACTGTGCAAAACAAGTAAGAAATTTTATAATAACAATGAAGATTTTGTAACTGTAAGTGTGGATACTACTATATTTTTTGATTGTATTTTTAGATTTTGTAAGACCGCAGGCAACCTGTCAGAATTAAATCCTGTCCATTATAGAGAAATAGTCATTACAGGCGATTCTATATGCATTCCTAAGAATGCCCGAAAGTGTTTTGACTCTCTTTATGCCCAAATTGTTAAATGTTCCGGTGGATATTACGACAGGGAGAAAGTTGCCATAACTTATAAGGTCAGATACGGCGATAATTTAAGCAAGATTGCACGCCAATATGGAGTTACCGTTCGGGACCTCATGCGCTGGAATAAACTCAGGTCAACACGCATATATGCAGGACAAAGGCTTGTTATTTACGTATCACGTAACAGATTGTCAAAATCTACAAAACAGGTCACTGCAACAACCACAAACAGAAAGAGTTCAAAACCCGTTCAAACACAAAATCAATATTCCGGAAAAACAAAAACATATATTGTCAAAGAAGGAGACACCCTTTTTGATATTGCTCGTAGATACAATATCTCTCTTGAAAAGTTAATGAAGGTTAATAATCTGTCAACTGATGTGATATATCCGGGTCAGGAAATTGTCATACCTGTTGAAAGATAGGTTATTTTGAAACGGCATATATTCCACATAAGAAAGACCTAAACAGCGTTAATTGTCTGTGTTTAGAGTTTTTAGTATATACTGTTGCTCTATTAATTGCTCTTCTAACTCCTTTAATTGGGATTTGATTTGTTCTGCTTTTATTTTGCCTTCTTCTATCTGGACTTGCTGTTCTTGAACTGCTTTGACTAACGGTACGACAAACTCTGCATATCTTATATGATAGGTTTTTCCTTTAATGACACCACTGAACTTATAATTAGAAGCGTGAGCTGCTCGTTGAACTTGCTGGGCTAAGAAGCCTGTCCATCTTCGTTGCCATTTGGGACTAATAAGTTTACTTGAAGGATATTGTGAGAACTCAAAATTATACTTATATGTAACAGGACGTAACTTGTTTATAAACTCAAGACCTACTACATCTTCTTTTATTTCTGTTTTGAATCTCTTGTCGGAATAGGTACTCCAATTTACTTGGCCACCTATCCAGGTTACATTACTGTCCCCCAGTCCTATGGTATAGTCGTAAACAGTGCCTACTGAAGGGTTCCGGGCGTATGCCCCGAAAACAATTGAATTATATGCGTAGTCTGTTGTAGTATCAATTGGGTCGCTACCCAGTCCATAAGCGTTATATCCCACGACAACGGGAAATTGGACATTTACATTTGCATTTCCATAGAAAGTGGACTTATTACCTATTCTAACATCTCCTGTATATGCAGGTATTTCAGATGCAGATAATTCAAAGCCTATACTCACCCCGGAGTTATTTCTGAATGCGATGCTGTTCGTAGTGTTTCCGATAAAAGTTAGGTTATTGAGGTCTTGTATAAAGCATTCATCATACATTAATACTATAACTGTTGAGAATCTTCCTATGGGAGTGTAAATTGAAGGGTCATCGCATAAACCAAGTCCTTCTCCGAGAAAGCCAATTGCTACTCTGAAGGAGTCATAGTTCCTAAGGCTATGAGGGGGGAAATTATCACTATAATAATAGTTTATGTTTGAACCGATAAATACGTCCATGTATGTGAGTTCTTTTATGTCAAAACCTATGACAGTATTGTTTGAGATTTTTTTGACATAATTAGTTTTAAATTTTGTTCCTATCATAACGTTTTGTTCCATTGCTTCGCCGGTTGATAGAGTTGCTGGCACCATCCCGGTAAAGAGGCCTATTGCTACGTTTTCCCTAACAGTGCTATCAAATTGCCATATATTCCTATGTCCAATTATTGTATTGTAAGAAATAGGGCTGCCGTTATACATGTGGTAGTCGTGAAGATGTTCTATTCCCAGAATAACGTTTCCGGTAAAGTTGCCCAAGGATATAGTATCTCGCCATTCTGCTCCAGCGATAACTACATTTTTACTGCTTGTTGGGGCAAACGGTGTAGAAGCATACCTTCTATTTGTAATAAAAACATCTTTTTCACTGTGGTATGACTGATTAAAGCCCTGCCCGGCTCTATATCCTATAAAGAGACTTTGAAATGATTTTTCTAAGGAGTCCCCAGCTCCGTATCCTATTGCTACTGTTTCTGTATCGCTATTACTGGCACGTAGGGCATCGTGTCCAATAGCTACTGAATTGTAATGATTGGTTGTGGTAGAAGGAATTATATCTCCTGCCATGGCGTAGTTTCCTATAGCAACATTTTGTTTGTTTGTGGTTCCAGTAAATAATGCACTTGTTCCAATTGCCACATTGTTATTTGCACTACTGGTAGCGTGATACATTGCTTTTGAGCCAATAGCTACAGAAGCTAAGCAGGAAGTACATTTAGCCATTGCACTTTTTCCTACTGCAACATTTAGGGCACCTGCGTCTGTGAGGCTTGCCAAAGCAGAATCTCCTATTGCCGTGGAAGGAAATCCGTTTTGTAAATTGGATAATGCAAAGTTTCCGATAGCAACATTATTGTAAGTTCCTCGGGCATTAAATAGCGTTCTGTATCCAATTGCTACATTGTTTCCTCCAGTGGTAACATTATATCCGCTTTCATGACCTATGTTTATATTATTTTTTGAAGACCTAGAGAAGTATAAAGCACTGTTTCCTATCGCTATGTTCCTCGTCCCAATAGTGTCGTTATTTAAAGCGTAGTATCCTATCGCTATATTGTAGAACCATTCTTTTGCATTTGCTCCGGCTCGAACCCCTATCACCGTGTTATAAGAAGCCCTTTGGGCTTTGTAGATAGCCCTGTATCCAATTGCAACATTATCAAACATTGTGTCTGTTAGCGATGCTGCTTCACTGCCCACAACAGTATTGTTCTCTGATATCTTAGTTTTATACATTGCTTTGCTACCCACAATTGTAGTGTATAAGGATACTGATAGGTTACTGCCTGTTTTTAGTCCCACTGCAGTGTTTCTTCCAGCCTCAGATATGTTTGCGAGTGCCGAATCACCTATAGCAACTTCCATGGCAGTTGAAACGGTTGGAGAGATGCTTGTCAAGTTAGACAGTGCCCCGGCTCCTATGCCTATCATATAACTGAGCCCTGAGGCTGAGGAGAGGGCTCCACTACCTATGCCTATGTTATACGAACTGTTATTAACATTTACTAATGCCTCTTTTCCTATGGCTATGTTCCCTGTACAGGTATTGCAGGAAAATAGTGCTGAATCACCAATTATAATATTATCGTCCCCGGAAGTTAAGTTATAACCACTTTTGTAGCCCAAAGCAACATTTCCACTTCCTGACGAAAAATTGAATAATGAATGACTACCAACTGCCGTATTACACGATACTGTTCCTGCTCCACCGTTAAGAGAATTATAGCCGATAGCTGTATTGTATCCTGCATTCGTTAATAGTTCTCCCGCTGCAATGCCTATGTATATGTTTCCATTATTAGAGCCGTTGTCGCTTGCCCCTGCATTCTCTCCTATTATGACTCCTGTTTGCGTAGGGCTTGCTTGTTGCCATACAGCTCCCCTTATACCCAACCCTATTCCACTAAGTGAAAATCCTAAATCTAATGTGCCATATTCAGAAAAATAAGGAGTGTCAATGGTTTGTAAAGTGGAAGGGAATATGTATCCTACACCGAACTGGTCTGTATTGTAGAGCCATAAATAACCAGAGGTTGAAGAGCCGGCCCATTGCAAGTTTCCATTTAATACATCTGTTGAGGAGCCTGTTGCTGAAAGTCTGTATAACATCCCTGCATTGTCGGCAATAACAAGAGCATTGTTGCTGCCAGATAAAGAGCGAAACTTTACTGAACCATTAACATCAAGAGTCCTTACAGGAACCCATTTATTGATAGCTACCGAACCATTCGTCCCTACTAAAAAAAAGGATGTGTTATTTAGAGTTATTGCAAATGAAGAATCAGTGCTGGAAGCCGGAATGTGTATGTCAAAACGGGCATGTGCTTCACCTCCTACACCAGTCTTTTGACCGTAAGCCAAACTAAGTGAAACAAGTAATACTAAAATATATGAAATTGCTTTATTCATTGATTGGCTATTTTATGGTTAAGTAATTGTTCTAACAGACGCTGTCTGCGTTCAATCTGTTCTTTCAAAGCACGTATCTCCATCTCTTGAATAGCAATTTGCTCGTCTTGTTCAGAAATAATTTCTTGTTGTTGTTGAATTGCTTTTACTAACGGCACAACAAAGGTCTCATAAGAAATGGAGTATGTGAGACTATCTCCAGCTACTTCATTAGGCGAATATAAGCCACTGAACGTAATGCCTAAACTTCTTACTATGGAATCTACCTCCTGAGCAAGAAAACCAGAAAATCTTATGTTCTCAATATCATACTTTCCTTGCCACAAATTAGTATCTACATAGCCAAACATAATTTCTTGTTGCTTATCAATGTCTATGTTATAGGTAACGGGTCTTAGTGCCATTATGAACTCAAGTCCGGGAACATCATCCCTAATATCATATTTTAATGTGCTATCTGAAGACACCGACAGATTTACATTACCCCCTATCCAATTAACCGATGTGTTCCCAAAGTGAAAGCGATATGAAGCCGTTGGATTTGCTCTATACCCCAATGCCCCAGTGTTTATGGCACTAGACAAACCAAAGGGACCAGAAAAGGCTCCAATCGCTGTGTTTATACTGTCAAAACTGATATTACTACTACCAGTTCTCACCTGTTCCCCTATATATACATTACCGAAAGACTTCTTAACGCTCCTGTTCAGTGCCCCATTACCAATAACTATGTTATCTCTGAAATAATATGCTGTATCGTTGTAAATGATATTGTTCCCTATTATTATGTTCCTTCCTATCAATGTCCTATCATTATTCTGGGAACTTGTATCTACTATATAAGTCATAACATCGTTCCCTATTATTATATTACTGTCAATTTTATTGACATTTCGTATGTA
>JAJRPU010000012.1 GCA_024280615.1 Bacteroidota bacterium
TGTTTGAAAACTGGGATTCAACGAGGGAAACGTATTATACGCTTTACAGGTTGCTGGATACAAGGATAGCAAGGTGGTATCAGGTTGAGCCGTTGTGGGAGAGTTATGCGTGGATGAGTCCGTATGTTGTGAATAGTGGTAATCCAGTGATATACTTTGATATTTTGGGAGATAAGATAAAGGGATTTTCATTAGATTCTGCAGGTAATGTGAAGTATAATCCGGAGGAGGCGAGTAAAGATGCGATAGAGTTATGGGAGGCAATGAAGCAGACACCGACAGGTGAGTATTATTTTAAAAGGATGATAGAAGTTCCGACAGAAATTGAAATCAAGATTACAGATAAGCCATTAATAGAAGGACAATATTCAAAGACAGACATTTTAGATTATGGTGATGAGGATAGTCCATATTTTGAAAGAGTTAGAATTGTACTGTCTCGTAATGTCACGAATGGGAAGAAAAATATATTTAGAGATATGAATGTTGAGTCATGGGTTAGGCTCAATTTAACAGGTATACATGAGGCAGTTCATGTGGTAGATGAGCAAAATGTAAAGCTAAAGAAGAAGCATGATTTTATGTGGCCGAGGAGTTATGAGGATGAATATAAACGTTTACAATATAAATACTATCTTGAGGTTAAACCTGTTGAGGAGATGAAAAAGAGTATGAGGGAGATGGGTATGAAAGAAAGTATGATAAAAATGTTTGAGGAAAGGGCAAACGAAAATATTTTTCAGCCGATCCTTAATGAGATGGAGGAAATAAAAAAGAAGATAGAGAAAGAGAAGAGACGTGGAAAGCAAAGTAACTAGTAATAGAGTGCTTGTATTGATCGTACCTATAATCATATATAGTATAATTATGGCTTCAGGTTGTAGTGTTTTTAATGTTAAGCGTAAAAGTGAATTTCTTGTAATACTAAAGCAATATGATTTAGGAAAGGTAGTATATAGCAGTGAATTTGCGGTGACTAAGTATGACTTCTGTAGTGATTCTACATATTACTATATGTCGGGACTGTTAGATACAGGGCTTTTTTCTTATTATCCCGTAGGTTCTCATATACCATATGATTGGTACTACACCACTCTTAGTATGTTATTATGTAATAATTTAGATAACAGAACCGATACTATGTATGGTGAGTTTTATATTTTGTCAGGAAGAATACGTCGTTATGCATGCTATGTGTTAATAGTTGAGTATGAGTTTTATAATTTATATTTATATGATTGTTTCAATGTTGGTAAATATCACAGAACGAGAACTAAAGCCGTAGTATTTATAAAAAAATATAACGTTAGTTATGGGCATTTATTTACTAGGGTAAACTTCCTAAGGACAGTAAATATGAGTAGAGTACATGATATTTATAAATGGAAGGAATACAAGAAATTTAAGTACGATATAAAAAGAGAAAAAAAATCTTCTATGCCTAAACCGCGATGGATTCGCAAGCTAGAACTACAAGAGACACCTTCATATCGAGGTACTGGAAGATAGTTTAATATAGCTACACAGCCAGCAACCAAGTGTGGATGCGGCATCATCCAGACAGAGGCACAGACCTGACATGGTATGACCCAGCCGACAGACCCATTGCTACACAAGACGCCCGCCAACGTGCGGAAAACAAGGTTTCTTTTATCAGATACGACAGCCTAAGCCGTCCGATTGAAGGTGGCGTTGCTTCACTTAATGGAAATTTTACTAATTTTGCATATGTTAGCAATGTGCCAATAAACACAAGCACCGTGTGGGACAGGTTTGTTCAGGTTTATGACACTGCAGCGACAGGAAGCCCAATAAGTTCCGGACACTTCCGCGGTCGTGTAACCATCCACAAAGTCTGGCAGAAGTGGACAGGCACAGAAGAACCCGACTACATTGTCTATTACGACTATGACCTAATGGGCAGGGTGAAACAGGAAATCCACGAAATTCCCATGTTGAAAAAATTCAAACACGATAAATTTGAAATGACGTATCTTTATGATGCAGTTAGTGGTAAAGTGCGACAGATGATTTACAACAAGGGCAAAAAAGACCAATTCTTTCATAAATTTGCTTATGACGCTATGGGTAATTTAAAATATGTATGGACTTCTCGGGACGGCAAGCACTGGATATTGGAAAGTGCCTTAAAATACTATCCAGATGGCAAATTAATGCGGCGAGAAATCAGACCAAAAGACTTAATGCTTCAAGGTTTGGACTATGCTTATACTTTGGACGGTTGGCTTAAAGCTATCAATTCTGAGGTTCTAACAAATGACCCGAGCCAGGACGGAATTTCAGGAACTTACGAATACTTTGCAAGGGACGTCTTTTCCTTGCTTTTAAGATATTATCCCAACGACTACAAACCCATCAAACCGACCGCCACACCATTAGAAGCGTCAATCATTTCAGGCACCCAGCATCTTTACAAACCCTATTACACAGGCTGGATTTCGTCGTGGTCCTTGCACCTTGACACATTGCACACTGCTTATTCATTTAGATATGACCGTTTGGGCCGTCTAACACAAGCGAACACTCTTGCGGGCTTCAACGGAACGGAATGGAGCGCGAGCCCAACCAAAAACTATTCAACGAAGTATTCTTATGACTTAGTTGGAAATATTCTCAATCTCAGGAGATATGACGGTTCTGGCAATTTACTTGATTCTCTTGCCTATGAATACTACAATCTTTCCCGCAACAACCGATTGAAACGCATAGTTGATGCCGTCAACACGCCAATTCCGATAGATTTAGAGACCCAGCCTATGGATAATTATCGCTATGATGCTGTTGGCAATATGATAGAGGACAA
>JAJRPU010000013.1 GCA_024280615.1 Bacteroidota bacterium
CCCAACATTCAAAAGAAAAGGTTCTTTATTCCAGAGGAGAATAGGTGGATCACTTTGAAGGTGTCCACAGCAGCAATGAGAACAATTAACAAAAAGGGCATTTACGCATACTTACAGGAACTCAGGAAAAAGGGAGTTAAAATATAATGTGCAATGGCTAAAAAAGGCAAGAACAGAGTGATGGTGATTTTGGAATGCACCGAACAGCCCAAGAAAGGGGTTGGTGGAGTATCTCGCTATTACACATTTAAAAACAAAATTAACACTCCCGGAAGACTAGAAAGAATGAAATACAACCCATACCTGAAGAGATACACCCTTCACAGAGAAGTTAAGTAAATCAATTGCTTATGCCACCTAAGAAAAGAGTTAAAACCGGTCCTTCGCACTATCTGGTAGTAAAGGCTGTAAGGAAAAATAATTCGTGGTCCTTTAAGAAGGAGGTTGTTCCTACCGAGGATTTAGATCAGGTTATCAAGCAAGCCCGTCAGGAGCAACAGGAAGCATTGAAGAAAAAATAATATTGCGCTAGTGTAGATGAAATCACTCTGGTCAGCATTAAAGCGTTTCAGGAGTAAACTTAGGAAAAAACTAGGATTTTCACCGGACGAGTGGGAAGAGGTAGTTGAACAATTGCTGATTGAAGCAGATGTGGGCATTTCACTCACAGAACAAATAATAGAAGAACTTTCTGGAATATTAAGTTCCAAGCCTTCGGAAGAAGAAATCATAAATGCTTTACGAACAAGTCTTCTAAGAATATTTTCAGACCATCCCGTAACAAATTTATTGGAGGCTCCTTTTGCTCAAAAACCTTTTGTTCTCTTCATAATAGGAGTAAACGGAACGGGCAAAACGACCACGATAGGTAAACTAGCTTACCTGTATACAAAGAAAGGTTTTAAGGTTGTTCTTGGGGCAGGAGATACCTTCAGGGCAGCAGCAATTGAACAGCTAGAAAAATGGGCGAAACGTTCAGGTGCAAGGATAATTAAAGGGTCTTACGGAGGTGACCCAGGAGCAGTGGCATATCAAGCGATAGAAAGTGCTCTGGCACAGGGAGACGACATTGTAATTCTGGATTCAGCAGGAAGACTACATAACAAAAGACATTTAATGGAAGAACTAGCTAAAATTAGAAAAGTAATCAAAAAGAAAATTTCTGATGCCCCGCACGAAACCTTACTTGTAATTGATGCCACAACCGGTCAAACCGGTCTTGAACAAGCACGAATATTCAAGGAATTTGCAGAACCAACAGGAATAGTTCTTACTAAAATGGACGGCACTGCTAAGGGAGGAATAGCTTTGCCAATCTGGCATGAACTAAAAATTCCTATTAAACTGGTGGGTGTCGGCGAACAACCTGAAGATTTAATACCGTTCAACCCTGAAGAATACGTTAATGCATTGCTACCCTCAAAAGACGAGAAATAATGACAAATCAGCAAGATACCATTCGGTTGGTTATTGAAGGCATGACCTGTGGCGGATGTGCTAAAACTGTTGCCGCATTGCTTCAAAAAGCCGGTTTTGAAGTTGAGGAGGTGAACCATGAAACAGGAATTGCTATAGTGAGAGGAAATGTGGAAGATATTAAATCTGCTCAAAACTTGATTGAGGCTACTGGTTATAAAATAAAAGAGCTCCATAAATAAAATTGCTTTGGTTTTTGTCTGCAAAGTACATAACAACTAACCTTTGGACAACTTTATTGGTGTTTTTGCTATTTTCAGGAGGCTTTTATCTCAGCATCAAATACCTGCTTCTTAAACAATACGATCTGATTTATTACTGGTTGATTATTAAGATACACCCAAGCTTTGAACCATTAGAAATGTGGCAACAGTCAAGAGTAGGGCCCGATATCATTGGATTCTCTGCTACCCACACAAAATCTCACAATATAATTAAAGTCTCAGAGATAAGCACTAATGGACAAAATTTTCATGAACGAATCATTATTGACGCTATTGACACAATAAAACTTTACACAATTGAATTTAAGTATAAATCCAAGGATATTTTTACTGGGGAGGAATTCTATGACAGCACTACCAGTTTATGTCTTGCCTCTATTTTCACAAAACGGATGCACTCAATAAAAGCCAAGCAAGGAATTAACATAGGAACAAGAGGAAATGTTGGACACGCTCTACAAAAAGAATTCGCTAACCTGAATGAAATCTTAGATTATTACGACCAAATTAAAGAATTCTTCTTGGAATTCAAGTCATATCCACAAGTCAACTGTATGCACGAATGGTGGTATACCGAATGCTTCCTCACAGTGCCAAAATATATAGATTCAATTGATATGTCTAAAGTTATACCCTACTTGAAGGATGCTAGAAGGAGTCTTTGCGGTACTAATAAATAACAAATTATTAGTTTTCTTAATCTTCTACAAAAGCACCACAAAGTTCCTTAAGGGCTTTTTGGGTTTTATTATAGAACCTATAAGAGCCAAACACTAAAAAGTCAGGAAACATAAACTTTTCTCCCTTTATTGATATGCTCATTAAATCAGAAATAAACTTTATGTTGTTGGGATTTACATTTCTAATATTGTAAACATCTTGATAAAATAAGTAAGTGTCTGATACATTCAATTCTAAAGGCACATCGGTCTTTTTGGCTAGAATTCATTAAAACACGTATTGATACTATATGTCGTCTGGTATAAACGTAGAAGAGATAGAAAGCAATGAAGAAGGTGGACATTAGGGCAAGTTTTTCCGTCATATAAGGAAGCAAGTCTTCTTGAGGTTTCTCTATGTGATACATAACTAAGATTATCAATGGGAATTCAATAATACTAAGTCCATTTATAAGTAGGAAATTATACAGCAATATCTTCCTCACATATTTCGGAGAGACCTTAAAGATAACCTGTTCAATAACTTGTCCTGAGTTATCTTGCATTAGAGTGTCCCTCCTTACAAATTCCTAAGTGCTACAACTATCTTATCCACCGAAGTCGTCAAAAGCTATATTTTCTTTGGGCACGCCTAATTCATCAAGCATGTTCAGGACAGCCTTAAGCATTGGTGGTGGTCCACATATGTAATATTCACATTCTTCTGGTTCAGGATGGTCTTTCAGGTACATATCGTATAGCACCTGATGGATGAAGCCAACAGGTCCATCCCAATTGTCAGTTGGTTTAGGTTCTGAAAGAGCAATAACGAACTTAAAGTTGGGATTTTCTTGTTCCAAACGTCTGAAGTCCTCTTCGTAGAATATTTCCCGTTTTGAACGGGCACCGTACCAATATGATACCTTGGCTTTAGTCTTCATTGTTTCAAGCAAGTGCATGATATGGGCTCGCAAAGGTGCCATTCCAGCACCCCCACCAATGTAAATCTTCTCTTTGTCTGTTGGTTTAATCAGGAAGTCGCCATAAGGACCAGAAATAGTTATTTTATCTCCCGGTTTTAGAGAGAACACATAGGAAGACATTTTACCAGGTGGAACATCCTTAAACCGGTTGTTTTTCCTATCCCAAGGTGGAAGGGCGATACGAATGTTAAACTTCATAATATCATGTCCTTCAGCAGGGTAATTAGCCATTGAGTAGGCTCTATACATACCGTCTTCATCGTTGACAGCCCTTAGCTCCCAAATTTGTTGTCCGAAATCTTCTTCCCACCATTGTCTATAAGGTTCTTCAACATTAGGCTTTATGTCGGTGCCGTAATGGAGATCAAAGGCAGGTGCATACAATTGGCAATATTGTCCGGGTTCAAAGTCAAGCCTTTCTCCCTCTGGTAGTCTAACAACCAATTCTTTGATATAAGTCGCCACATTCTTGTTACTAATAACTTCGCATTCCCACTTTTTAATACCAAATACTTCAGCTGGGACCTCAATTTTAAGGTCCTGTCTAATTTTAACCTGACAAGCCAATCGCCAGCCTTCTTTCACCTCACGCCTGCTCAAGTGATTTAACTCTGTAGGTAATACATCTCCTCCACCTTCAAGGACTTTAAGTCTGCATTGTCCACAGGTACCGCCACCTCCACACGCCGAGGGTAGCATAATGCCATGGGTAACAAGAACATCTAATAGTGAGGACCCAGGACTAGCATCTATTACTTTATCATTATTAACTAAAATTTTGACATTTCCAGCAGGCATAAGTTTCTTCTTAGCCCACATTATGACGATTGCAAGCCCTACAACTATTATTATGAAGACCAGAATTGCCGCAACTATGTACAGTCCAGTCATGTATTCCGTTTTTTAAAGTTTAATTCCAGCGAAGCCCATGAATGCAATCCCAAGCAATGCAGTGATTATGAATGCTAAACCAAGTCCTCTCAAAGGCTTTACAACATTTGAATAGCGGACCTTTTGCCTGATGGCGGCAAATAGTACAATAGCGATAAACCATCCTATGCCAACACCAAGGGCAAAAAATACTGATTCACCAAAGGTATAATCTCTCTCATCCATAAAGAGGCTACCCCCCAGAATAGCACAGTTAACTGTTATCAAAGGCAAGAATATTCCAAGAGCGGTATATAAAGCGGGGAAGAACCTTTCCACAACCATCTCAACGAGCTGAACAGAAGATGCAATAGTAGCAATGAACACAAGGAAGCTCAAGAAACTGAGGTCCACGGAAGCGAAGGATTGATGAAGCCAAGCTAACGCTCCCGGTTCAAGGAAGTATGTCTTCAAAAACCAGTTAAGAGGAATAGTTACAAGTTCAACTACAATAACAGCCAAGCCCAAGCCAAAGGCAGCATTGAAATTCTTTGAAATTGCAAGGTAAGAACACATTCCGAGAAAGAAGGCAAAAACCATGTTTTCTATGAAAATAGCCTTGATAGCAATGTTGAACATTTCCAACATGGCACTTCTATTTTAGATTTTTATGAGACATCTATCAGTTTAGGATTTAACCATCTGTGCAACCAAATAAGCACTCCCACTGTTATCAGTGCGGCGGGCGGGAGCAACATCAAACCATTGTTGACGTAACCAAGTTCGTAAAATGCCTGTGGAATTACAGGAATATCAAAAATTGTTCCAGAGCCGAGTAACTCACGGAAGAAAGCAACTAATATAAGCACTGCTCCGTATCCTAAACCATTGCCTATACCATCTAGCAAAGAGGGCCATGGCTTGTTACCCATTGCAAAAGCCTCAAGGCGTCCCATTATAATACAGTTGGTTATTATAAGACCCACGAAAACAGACAATTGCTTACTTACATCATAGGCAAAAGCCTTCAAAATCTGGTCCACCAGAATAACAAGAGAAGAGATAACTACAAGTTGTACTATCATTCTAATGCGGTGTGGAATGGTGTTTCTTAATAAAGAGATAGTAAGGTTTGAGAAAGCTGTTACTGCTATGACTGCTATAGACATTACCACGGCTGGCTCCAACTTAACTGTAACGGCTAATGCAGAACAAATCCCCAGAACTTGAACTGTAATAGGGTTTATATCATTGATGGGGTCAAGGAGATAGCGAAGGTTTTTTCTTGAGAAGAGCCCTTCTTTTTTCTGTTGTTTAACTGCTGTCTTACTCATGCTTGTACCTTTTTAATTTTTTCCTGTTTAATTTTTTCAAGGACAGGTTTGTAGAGAGGCAACCATTCTCTAAGCATTTCATCTACACCGTTTGTTGTTAATGTTGCACCTGAGACTCCATCAATTTCGCTATCGCTCTTAGCCCTGCCTGCTTTAACCACACGAAGCACATACCTACCTGATTCATCAAATGCCTTTCTTCCTACAAATTTAGACTGAAATTCTTGTTCTGTAATTTTAGCGCCTAATCCTGGTGTTTCGCTCTTATGGTCAAAAACTACGCCAGCAATCGTTGTCAAGTCATCTTCAAAGGCTACATATCCCCAGATTGGTCCCCAAAGTCCTACGCCATAACAAGGAACGATGTACTTGGAATCCTCAAATACGAAAACCGGCAGTAACCTATCCTCAGGTTTCTTTTTTCTTTCCTGCCCCACATCTATTTTAAACGCTGTTCCGGGTCCTTCTTCTACAATGGTCCCGTCATGCTTTCCAACAAACTCTTTCACTTTATCGTGGAAAACGTCATCGGCATTCTTTTTATTGAAATCAGAAAATCCCACTGTTCTAAAAATGTATGATATTTTTTCAAATTTTATATTTTTTTCCTGATGTGGTTTAAGTGCCATTGAGACGATTGCGAGGGCTGAACCAACAATGAACGCCATTCCGAGGGAATACAAAATTGTATATGTTGTGCTATTTGTATTAGGCATGGCTTGCTTCTTTTACGGTTTTTTGTTCGGTTGTTTGGGATGCTGTAGTTATTGTCGAAACTTGTCTTTCCCGCCTGCTGATGTATGATTTTATAACAAGATGGTCAATCAATGGAGCGCTTACGTTTCCTAAAAGGATAGCAAGCATTACACCTTCCGGATAGGCAGGATTCAATACCCTGATTATAAGGGCTACAACTCCAATTAAAAAGCCGTAAACCCATTTGCCTGTGAAAGTGGAAGCACTGGTAACAGGGTCTGTTGCCATATATACAAGTCCGAAAGCAAAGCCTCCCATCACAAGGTGATAGTACCAAGGCAATGCCATGTAATCATTAGCTGGGAAGGCATTAAATAATAGGGCAGTGAAAATGCCCCCAAGGAGCATACTTGCCATGATGCGCCAATCGGCAACCCCTGTATGTAGCAATAAACCTGCCCCAAGAAGGATAGCTAATGTAGAGGTTTCGCCTATTGAACCGGGAATCCATCCAAAGAACATGTCCCAGAAGCCATAGCTCTGATATGAGAAAGATTTAAGTGCTTGATATCCGCCCTCTGCAGCGATAGCCAAGGGGGTAGCTCCTGAAAAGCCATCAACTAACTTATCTGCCGCTTCTCCGAGGTAGATCCACACTTGGTCCCCTGACATATGAGCTGGGTAAGCGAAGAAGAGGAATGCCCGAGCCAATAATGCCGTATTGACAATGTTCATTCCTGTACCTCCAAATATTTCTTTACCGAAAGTTACGGCGAAAGCTGTTGCGACGGCAACCATCCACAGGGGGATAGTTGGAGGTACTATAAGGGCAATAAGAGGTCCAGTTACTAAGAATCCCTCGGTTACCGGGTGTTTCCTAATGATAGCAAATAGGACTTCTATTGTTCCACCAACTGCCATTATGACTATCAAAATAGGCAAAAACACTTTTATGCCCACTATAAATTTATCTATGAACCCTTCTGTTAAGCCTGTATATTCGCCTATTGCAAGGAAATGTTGA
This sequence comes from Bacteroidota bacterium, assembly GCA_024280615.1. Taxonomy (GTDB): domain Bacteria; phylum Bacteroidota; class Bacteroidia; order JAADEI01; family JAADEI01; genus JAADEI01. The sequence continues at coordinate 7,267 of JAJRPU010000013.1, forward strand.
TGTCCTATATTCCAGATACCGAAGAGCATAGGTGGAATAAGGGCAAAGACGACGTGTATCATCAATCGCTTTAGGTTCATACCGTCCCTAACGTGTGTTCCGGGTTTATCGTGTGTTACCTCAGGAGGCAAAAACAAGAATGTTTCTATTGCCTCATATAGGTAGTATAAGTTTTCAAATTTGCCTCCTTTTGTAAAATGAGGTTTTACCTTTGTTTGAAGGAAATTCCAGAGAGAGTCGGTTAGTCTTTTCATCATAGTGCAAAGTTATTTTAAATTATCCTACTTCGTGTCTAAAGAATTCAATTCCTTCTCGCAGGATTTTTTGCACCGGTGTTTTGCTGGTGCAGACAAACTCGCATAAAGCAAGGTCCTCTTCAACGACCTCGTGGATGCCCAGCTGCTCCATCAAGTCAAGGTCCTTAACAATTATTGCCTTAAGCAGATGTTGGGGATAAAGGTCCATTGGAGTAACTTGTTCATATTCACCGGTAACTACGAAGGGGCGTGGTTCACCGTGTAGCTTAGTATTCACTTTATATTTAACAGAGAGTCCCAAATGATATAGGACTCCAGAAAGAAAAGTTCTTGATATGCTTGGTTTGGGATAGTGAGTGAGTATCCAGCCGTGGAACTCGGGGAAGTCGCCCTCTGGAATCACAGTTACCATATTATCTTTAATGGAAACATGTCCTTTTTCAGGGTCTATTTTAGTTCCAGTGAGTACGTTTCCACTAATAACTCTAACATGGTCGTTCTTTAATTGACCTTTCAATAGAGCCTTTACATTGACCCCAGCAATGGTCTCGTAGAATGCAGGCTCTTTCACTTCGTGAGCAGTTAATGCAATTTTTGTTGTTAGGTCAACAATTCCTTTTCTGAAAAGGCGTCCCCACCAAACCAGATATTGCGGTTTAATAGTCCAGACCTTCCTTGCACCCTTGTATGTTGGGAATAGATGATGAATATGGATACCTACGTTGCCGGAGGGATGAGGTCCTGAAAAGAAGTATTTTCTAACATTGTTACCATTAAGGGAAAGGAAAATGTCTTCATGGGAGCGGTCAGCACTATAGCCAAGGAATATGGGTAATCCATCTGCTAATTTTTTGAGAGCCTCCCATCCTGCGAGGAAATCATCTTCATAGTCCTTTACCAGGAATTCAAGGCGTGGAGCGAGAGGATGTGTATCAAACATAGACATGAAGATGGCGTCTGGTTTCTCATCTGGTCGTGGCACTAATCCATATGGTCGTTGGACCATCAGAGCCCATAAACCACTTGCTAGCAGTGCCTTCCTAACTGTTTCTGCACTATCCAAGGAGGTTTCATGTTCATAATAATCTTGTTCTTTATCAAGCAATATCACGATTTCTTCAATACGTCGTTTTGGTCCCCTTCTTATTTCCACTATTTCTCCGGAAGCCGGAGCAGTCCATGTTAACTCTTCGCCATAATCTTTGTCATAGAAGAGAGGTTCTCCTGCCTTTATGGAACCTTCTTTTTTAAGTAGTTTAGGAATCGGTCTTATTCCCAGAAAGTCTGTTGGTTTAATGGCTACTGTTGTGGGGACTTCTGGCAAAGGAATTATTTTCTCTTCTGCTTCTCCCTCAATCAAGAGGTCATAGCCCCTCTTTAACTTTATTACAGGATAAGCCATCGTTCGTCTATTATTACTGCAAAAGTAGGAAGATTAAATTAATCATTAGGTGACTGGCAAGGTCCTTTTGTCCATTGTTTAACTCCTGCACACTTAGCAACACACGAATTACTATAGGTTTTTCCGTTACAACCACAAACAGGGTCATAGACCTGAATGCATATGCAGTTAGGGATTGGTTGTCCAAGGCATTCGGTCGTGTCTCGCTTCTCTTGTTTAAGAGAATCTGCTGAAGAAGTATCACTCTGATTGCCTTTGGAATTTGAGTTATTACAGGGCTTAACTGCTATGAGAAAAATTGCAATTATTATCCAGCGCATACTGATTCGGTTTGCAATGATTTAAGCCAGCTGTGCCTTGTTTCTGTTGCTTCTTCCACAGTTACATAATAGTTATAAATAAGCGGTACAGTGGATACAGGCACTTTTATCTTCAACGTTCTGTTGGACCGTTTAATGACTAAGGTTATTTCCCTTTTATGTTCAACAAAGTAGTTAAGCCAGTGCTTTATTTCGTCTGGTTCAGGGAAAATGCCTTCTATTCCAATGATTTGGTCTCCATAAGCCAGTTCGGTAGTGGCAGTAATACCTGGAAGCATATAAGTTACCTTGCCGGAATTGGAAACCTTAAATCCGAGAGAAGCACTATATGGTTCTGCAGGAATCTTGATCATGTTTGTTCCGATGCGAGCCAGTGCTTCTTTCAAGTCATCTTCAATATCACTCATCGTAAAGACATACTTGTGAAATAATTTTTTGAATTTTTCGCCGCCCCAGTCTGTCAAGATATTAACTAAGTCATCTTCTGTAAAGCCTTTTCCTTTTAAGGCATAGTTGTGATATAAATAGCACATTAAATGGTCAAAAGAATATCTGTTGTTTGTTTCAAGGCGTAAGTGGATATCAAGCAGAAAGGTGACCAGTGCTCCATGAGTGTAAATAGACGTGGTTCTGTGAGGAATGTGCTGTGAATATCCATCTATCCACAAGTCAAAACTGGATTCTGCGAGAGATTTATTAAATCTGCCATAGTTCTGAAAGAATCGTGTAAGGATTCGTGAGAAATCTTCTGCCCAAGTGTATAGGGATATGAGTCCTGTTCTGAGCAGGAGCAATTCTCCATAGTAAGTGGTAACTCCTTCTAAGAAGAAACCCATTTCTGTGTAAACCTCGCTTGCGTAATTGAGTCTTTCAAATTCCTTTGGTTTAATGCTTTTAACATTCCAGATGTGGAAGAATTCATGAGCGGAGACGCCAAGGAAATGCTTATACGTATAGAACTCTCCGCTAAGTTTGGTAGCGAACAGATGGTGAGCAGGACCCAGCATAATGACTGTTCCTCGAAGGTGTTCAACTCCGTGATAGCGTCTGTATGGTGGAATTATGTAAAGGAATTCAAAATCCTTTGTGGGAAAATGCCCGAATATAGAGAAGGCTTCCTTGACAATTGTCTCAATGTCTTTTGAAATCCTATCAATAGGGATTGTTTCAAAGACTCCAGCGAAATTAAGTCCTATGAAAAGGTCGTCAACATAAAAGGTATGCCTAACAAGAGACGGGCTTGCCAACAACGCACTATCAAACAACTCATCTATGTCTTTAGCAAACCAAGTGTTTCCCTCCCGTTGCGTTAATGTAGAAACAGCTTTCCAAGTAGAAGGAATGTTTAAACTAATCTCCACTGGGTATTGTCTATCAGGGACATACAAACAACAGTTGACGAATGTTATCAACAAAAGAGAGTCATCCACATAGGTTGAACCGGCATTTAACTCAGAAGCATAATATTCATAGGTGCATACTACAGTTGAATTCCCTTCTGTCTGCACTTCCCACTCATTGCGTGAAACTTTTTGAGCAGGAATGACATGTCCTTCTGGAGAGGTGAACCTGACTCTTCTTATGTTCTTTTCAAATCCGCCGAGTTCATATCGTCCGGGTCTCCATCTGGGAAGCACCAGCCTGATGCGGTCCTCTTCAACGCCTTCCAGAATCATTTTGACTTGAAGCCTGTATGGACTGGTTGCCCAAAATGTGAATTTCGCTTGTTTCATAGATGCTAAATTATGCAGGTTAGAGAATTAAAATAAATGCTACCCTCCTAGCTATACAGAACATTGAACACAATTATTCCGCTTGTTTCAGCGTTAGTATATAACAAAACAAAGAAACATGAAACGACTGTTACTAATTTTTGTCTTAATATCAATTGTAACAAAGTCTCTGTTATCTGTGGCACAGGATGAACCATTTATAACTATTGACAGGGCAAATTCAATAGGTTTGGGCTCTTTCTCTATTCAGACAACCTCTGATTTCAATTTCTGGGGTTGGTATAATGATGCTCAAGTATACAAAGCATTGTCTTTTAATGTCGGGGTTTCCAAGCGTGTGGAACTGTCTATTTCGTGGTATTTTGCTAATAGTGCAAATTCCTATTATTCGCGACCATTGGGCATTTCGTGGATAAACAACTATCTAAAAGTGAACATACTTAACGAAGAAAAGAACCTGTTTGGATTATCGGCTGCATTCAATATCCCTTTTTATTATCCAGGCTTTCCTACTATTGGTCCTTACCCTGCTATATTCGTCAGATTAATAGGAGATAAACACTTTAATAGGCACTACGCAGTTCTAAACATTGATATGCATCTTTCAAGAAGCCTCTATTGGGTCTCCCGATTTGGCTACACTTACTCGCTCAAAAATAAAAATCCTTTGTTAAATCTCGGTTTGGAAGGATATGTGTTTTATGATGTTATCATACCAAAGCAATACTTCTTAATTGGTGGCGGTCCTGTTTTCAACTTTGAATACATAAAACAAAACTTTCTTTATTTCTTCACTATTTCTCTAACTCCTGAATTGCATCAGTATTACATTATATACTATAACCGAATTACAAACTCGTTGGACAAATTTGAGGTCTCATATCCCGGTGGTGCAATCCGCATAACCACTGGAATTAAATTCCATTAAAACATGGACCTGACCAGGAAAGAATTAATCCAATTATTAGACTCTCCTCGCAATCCCTTTGAACATTATGTCATCAACTTATCAGGTGTGAATCTTAGGGGCGTGGACCTTTCCGGACTGGACCTTCGGAACGTAGTGTCATATAGAGCAAATCTTTTCGGAGCGATTATCAAGGATGCCATATTAGATGGATGCTACCTCAGAGGGGCAAACCTTCAAAATGCAATTATTGAAAACACTTCCATGCGTGGGGCAATGCTTGAATCAGTGGACATGTCAGAAAGCATCCACTACTTAGCAACCTCTTTTGAACCAGACCTGTCCTTCTCAACAATCAAAGAGACCAAATTCCAATATGCCAACCTGCAAAATGTTCGCTTTAAATCATCCCACATAGAAAACGCCAAATTTATCGGATCCAACTTGAAAGGCGCAGACTTCACAGATGCTATTATCATAAATACAGATATTGAAGACGCAATTAGGTAAATTTTGCAAAATCCTAATTCCATATATGTTAACTCAAAAGCTAACAAACAAATTAAAATTCAATAACAAGTCAAACAAAAGCATATACTCAACTACCCCATAATTATCAGGTGGATAATAATATCTTTCCCATCTAAGCAATCCAATTGCTCCCCCGATATTGCCATCCAAACCAATAACATAGTTATATTTCGGCTCAGTTCTAAGAATTGGCACTGTTAACCGCGCGCCAATTTCTTGCAATGATGAGTTACTGATACCCATACCCCCTGCAAAAGGAAATCCCACGTATATATCATATATTTCTCCTTCATTCCCTTTCACAAATCTCACAAATATTTCTGTGCAAATTTTCCTTTCTATAAATTTATCTATTGATCC
>JAJRPU010000014.1 GCA_024280615.1 Bacteroidota bacterium
TAAGTATGCGTAAATGCCCTTTTTGTTAATTGTTCTCATTGCTGCTGTGGACACCTTCAAAGTGATCCACCTATTCTCCTCTGGAATAAAGAACCTTTTCTTTTGAATGTTAGGTATAAACTTTCGCTTTGTGTGTCTGTTAGAGTGGGACACTTTGTATCCACTCTGTGGCTTCTTCCCCGTTAATTGACAAATCCTCGCCATAGCAATCCCTTTAAACGTATTGCAAAGTTAAAAGGTTCTCATTTTATTCCACACGGGTCCATTTGCTGGTTCTTCCTATCAATGAAAAACCAATGTATCCTCGCAAGTATAAAGTGTTATAGTCATTGTCTTCAAACCACATGTATGCATCATAAGTGTTACCACTTTCAGGGTCGTAAATAGTACCGTCTTCCCATTCCTTGTCTTCGGAATCGTAAATAAAGTCTTTAAGTATTACAAGCCCAATAAGTGGTCTATTTCTCTTTTCCGGGTCGGGATTGTTCTTGTCAACTTTGGGCTTTCCATTTTCATCATAAGGCTCTTTCAACCAGATAATTTTACCGTAATACTTGTTTCCTTGTTTATAAATTTTGATTTTAGCCTTTCCATTTTCAGAAAGCCAGGTGCCTATGATTCTGTCTGCCTCGGAAACCGTTTGTCCGATAAGCGAAGTTATTAGAAAAAGAATTCCTAATAACACAAAGGATTTCAACGTTATGCTTCTCATGACAAAAAGATTTTAACAGTTAAAACGTTTTGGAACCTTGCATTCGTGCCTGTTTCATTCATAATTTGCTTCTTAATTACAAAATTATTAATTTTGTTATTAAACAGAAAATATAGGGGGAGCCATGTCAATAAAGACATTGGTTATCGGCTTGTTATTAGGGAGTTTATTTGTTTGCACAGTGAGGGCACAGAACGTTGGCGTTGGAACAACTACACCCGCTGCCAAACTCCATGTTGAGGTCCCTGCAGGGTTTTCCAACCCATTGATGCAAGTAAACGTGCAAGGAGCCACACCTTACTTTATTATTCTTCCCGATGGGAAGATTGGGATAGGTATTGCGAATCCAACAGAAGCCTTGGATATATCTGGAAACGTTCAATTTAGTGGTTCATTAATGCCCGGAGGTAACCCCGGCAGTCCAGGACAGGTCCTTGTTTCACAGGGACTGGGTGTAGCTCCCCAATGGCAGGATGCCACTACCATAGGAGGCGATAACTGGGGCTCTCAAGTTGCTATAACTCAGGCTCCTATAGTAGGTGACGGAACATCAGGAAGTCCCATTACAATACAAGCCGGAACTAATGCTGGTGATATGCTTATATGGGATGGTACTCAATGGCAGATTCAGCAGCCAGGACCATCTTCAGGTTTAACTCCTTTATGTAACACTATTGCAAATGGGTTTGTCACTAAATGGACAGGTATTGACCTATGTAATTCAATAATTTATGATGATGGCACTAATGTGGGTATAGGAACCACTACTCCAGCAGCTAAACTGGATGTGAACGGAACGGTTAGAATCCGTACAATAAATACTGTTTCTTCAACCTCTCCAAATGATAAATTATTAATTGCTAACAGCAGTGGCGACGTGTTAGCTATACAATTTACAGGAAGTAATAGTGATTACTTAAGAGGTGATGGTACCTGGGGAGCTATTTCTGGAGGCGACAATTGGGGCACACAGGTTGCTATCACATCCACACCTATAACAGGGGATGGAACAAGCCTTAATCCTATCACGTTTCAAAGTGGCACTAGTGCAGGAGACATTTTAGTTTGGGATGGTACTCAATGGCAAATCCAACAGCCAAGCGCTTCCTCCGGTATCACTCCTATTTGTAACTCTCCAACAACTAATTTCATTCAGAAGTGGACGGGAACTAACCTATGTGATGCTATCATTTTTGACAACGGGACAAACGTGGGAATAGGCACTACAACCCCTGCATTTAAACTAGATGTTCAGGGAACAGGACGATTTACTGGCACACTAACAATTGGTGCTTACACTTTACCTAATGTTGATGGAACCAGTGGACAGGTGCTAACCACAGATGGTGCTGGTAATGTCTCGTGGCAAAATGTTCCCGGCGATAACTGGGGAACACAAACGGCAGTAACCTCAGGTCCGATAGTAGGTAATGGTACCTCAGGGAGCCCTATCACTTTCGCAGCAGGAACAGCAACCGGGAATATTTGGCAGTGGAACGGGTCCGCTTGGCAACAAGTCAGCCCACCATGGGACAGCGTGTGTGCTACAGCAACTGCCAACTATGTTATGAAATGGACCGGAACCAAGTTGTGTAATACTATTATTCAGGACAATGGTTCTGCTGTAGGAATTAATGCTTCTCCAACTACTAATGATATACTGTATGTATCTCGCCCGTCTTCAGTAACGGGAGCTGGAAAATCCACAATATATGGTTATAGAGCAGGGGCTTCAGGTGCTGCAAATGGTGGAACATCATGGTCTAATAGTGGTGTTGATGCGGCGGTGAAAGGTTATACATTATGGGGAAACGAACATAGCGCGGGAGTCGCCGCATTTAGTTTCTTGGACTATGATAATTCAACTGCCTTGGTTGCCGGAAGATATAATGGAGATGCCCTGGCATTATTAGGTTATCGGGATTCATTAACGTCTTCTACTTTGTGGGGTTCTGGGATAGTTAATATCAATTATTGGAGTATGTTTACTCACGGTAACATCCTTGTAAATACAACAGCCAAAAAATGTTTACTATGGACTCAAGATTCAATTCTAAATGTTGGTTCTTGTAAGTATTGGA
>JAJRPU010000015.1 GCA_024280615.1 Bacteroidota bacterium
AACATTTGCGTGCAGGTGTTCAAGACGAGGCTTGAATTCTTTTAGAAGCATTGATATTGAGAAGCTATGTGGGGCAATTATATTAGAAAAGACAAATAATCTAAGTGTTAATCTAACGAAACCTGATACAATAGTTAGAATAATCATTGATAATAATGATGTGTTCGTCGGACTGGACCTTATAGGTTATGATTCAATGCACAAAAGAGGGTATAGAGTCTTTCAGCATCCCTCGGCGTTAAATCCGGTTCTTGCTTACCATCTTGTTCTCTTAGCGGGAGAATTTAGTTCATTGCTTGACCCTACTTGTGGTGGAGGTACAATCTTAATTGAAGCATGCCATCACAAAATGCGTATCCCTGCTGGATGGTTCAGAAAAGAAACTCTTGCTATGATTAATTTGCCATATATCAAAGAGCGAACTGATATCCGCAAAGTGATTGGCAATATCCCTGCAAACTTCCAAAATTGTAGCGATAATCCATTTGTTGGCATAGATAACTCGCCTAAGATATTGGAGGGGGCTCGGAAAAACATTGAAAGTGCCCGTTGTTCGCAATGCATACAACTGATTCAGGCAGATATTGTAATGCATCGTGTGGAGTTTTCTCAAAAATTTGATGCCATTGTTTCAAATCCGCCATATGGCATCAGGCTCGGTAGTCCACGCAAAGCCCTTCGTGTCCATAAGGCAATTGTTGATTTGGTTCGCCGATTTTTGAAATCTAATGGTAGGTTAATCCTCATAACACCGCATATTAAATTTGTCACAGAAACTTTGGGTATTGAACCAACCAGACAATTCAGGACGTTTTCCGGAGATTTGCAAGTAAGTATAGCCGTCTTTGAACTTGCGTGATTAACTGCCGAGTTCATTTATTAACCCTTTGACTTTCGTAATTTTACAATAAAAGAAGAGTAATATGGTAAAGGAAACAAAGTATGACGAAAAAACTCAACGGGACTTAATCCAGTTAACACAAGAGTTGCTTAAAGTCAAGGACGTTCCCACTGATAAAGCAAAAGCGAAAGAACTTGCTGAGAAGTTAAGGCAAGTGATAAGATTCCACGATTGGAGATACTACATTCTCAATGACCCTGTGATTGCAGACTATGAATATGACCAACTCTTTAACTTACTTAAGAAAGTTGAAAAAAAATATCCAGACTTAATTACACCCGATTCACCTACTCAACGAGTGGCAAGTGATATAACCAAGGAGTTTCCTGAAGTGGAACACCTAACACCAATGCTTTCCCTTGAAAATTCATATAGCCCGGAGGATTTGAGGGCATGGGCTCGTAGGATTTATGACCTTGTTGGGCAAAATGTATCTTTTTGTGTGGAACCTAAATACGATGGAGCGGGAATAGCACTTGTCTATGAAAATGACCTGTTAGTAAGAGGGGCAACACGAGGGGATGGAATTAAAGGAGAGGACATAACGCCAAATATTAAAACTATAAGAACAATTCCTCTTAAAGCAGAGTTTTCTAAAAAAGGAATTAAAAAAGTGGAAATCAGGGGTGAAGTAGTTATTTCAAAAGAACATTTTAAGAAAATGAACGAAGAACGAGAGAAAGCAGGTTTAAGTCCTTTGGCTAACCCCAGAAACGCCGCCGCTGGTTCTCTTAGACTTCAGGACCCAAAGGAAGTTGCTCAAAGACCTCTTGTGGCAGTAGTATATCAAATCTCTTATGCAGAAAACGAAAAGGGAGAGTCAATCCTTGGAACTGTTATAAAAACTCACTATGAGGCAGTGGGAATCCTTCATGAATTAGGATTTTTTACGCCATACCCTGAAATGAAAGTATTCAAGACAATTGAGGAAGTTATTGCTTATTGTCAAGAATGGGAAAGTAAAAGGGAAAGGTATTCCTATGAAGTTGATGGGATGGTAATTAAAATTAATGAAATTTACTTATATGATAGACTTGGGTTTACAAGCCATCACCCACGTGGGGCTATTGCATACAAATTTAAAGCTAACCAAGCCACTACACGACTGAAAGATGTTGTGTTCCAAGTGGGACGCACTGGGATAGTTACACCTGTTGCTAAGTTGGAACCTGTTCAGGTCGGTGGAGTAGTGGTATCATCGGTCTCATTGTTTAATGAAGATTTCATTCGTCAGAAGGACATTCGCGTCGGGGATTTGGTTCTTGTGGAGAGAGCAGGAGAAGTTATTCCATATATTGTTAAGGTTATAAAAGAAGCACGAACCGGGAATGAAAAACCTATTGAATTTCCTAAGACTTGTCCCAGCTGTGGTTCGCCATTGGTTAAGGAACCCGGGGAGGCATTCTGGCGATGCATAAATGTCAATTGTCCGGCTCAGGTGGTGGAAAGAATTATTCATTTTGCTTCTCGGGACGCAATGGACATAGAAGGGCTTGGGGAACAAACAGTTCGCAGATTCTATAAAGCTGGCATATTGAAAACAATTCCTGACATTTACCGCATGGACTACGAACGAATTATAAGACTTCCGGGGTTCGGAGTTAAATCAGCCCAAAACCTCAAAAAGGCAGTTGAGGAAAGCAAGCACAGAGACTTGGACAGGCTCATCTATGCCCTTGGAATTCCTAATGTGGGCAAGGTTACCGCTAAAATGCTTGCCCAACAAGTTAAGGACATATTTGAATTTTTTGATTGGAAAGTGGAGGACTATATGAAATTGCCAGATGTTGGTCCTAAAGTTGCAAAAAGCATATATGACTTTTTTCATAATGAATCAAATCGCAATATGATTATGGAACTGGCGGAACTAGGAGTCAATGTTAAACGCCTTGCTCAAGAAGAAGAGAAACCTAAGGAAGGTCCGTTTTCTGGACAAGTGGTTGTTTTCACAGGAGAACTGGACTGTTGCTCACGACGTGAAGCATCCAGATTAGTTGAAGAACTCGGAGGAAAAGTAGCAAGTTCAGTATCTAGGAAGGTAACACTTGTAGTAGTAGGAAAAAACCCCGGTTCCAAATTGAAAAAGGCTCAACAATTGGGAATTAAAACAATTAATGAACAGGAGTTCTTAAAAATGTCTGGGAAATATTGATAAATTTGCTTAGTTTCACACAAAACACTTAGTTTCCTGACCGAATCACACGCGTGTAGGTGAGAGTGATGCTAAGATTTGTAGTATCAGCAAATATGTTTTTAGTGAAAATTGTTTAAATTTGCATTCATAATTTAAGATGGATGAGAGGATTTGTGTTGTGGTTTTTAGGCTTGACGTTGGCTGTTGCCCAAGGTCCGATTGTTTGGGTTGACACAGTTACTCAGGTTGAAGCAACGGATTTGTGTGCCTTTTATGACATTGAGACAGGAGTTTTGGAGGACTTTGTTGTGATTGGGAAAGCTTACGACACAATAAATGCTAATTTTCAATACGTCATGTCCATTAATCATTTTGGCTATGATGCAGTAAACAGGGACATACTGTTTTATTCTCAGAATTCTTTTTGGTCACTGAACGGAGTTTATGGGGGTATTAATTATTTTACTACTTTAGAATCTGCTTTTTGTTTTGTTGAAGATTCCTTTCTTGTTTTGAATGGAGGTTCTGACACAATAGGTCAAATTCTTGTTATTTTTTCAGGAATCTCTAGTACAGGTTTGCCAAGTCTAATTGTGCATAGGCTTATTGTGAATCGTGGAGTGAATAAGTCTCTCCAATCAGATAGTGTGTACTTATTGCCTGTGAGCGATGATATAAGTGTTCACTATTCCAATAGGTATGGAGCGTCCGCTTTGTTAACAGTTAGGAGTTTGGCAGTCTCGGACGTTTTTCAAGTTAGTGATCGCAGGTGGTTGATTTTACTTACATGGTCAGGAGCTTTAGCTGTTCCTTCTAATCCAAGTGTTCTGGTAAGAGGCTGGTCAATTGTTGAATTAAGAATAAGCCCTACCAATGGGTCTCCTCAAGCGGATGTTTTGTATACTAGTCCTGTTCATAATGCAGCTCAAACACGGTTTGGACAACCAATAGAGATTGGTGCACCCTATAGAGGAGGTAGTTTGTATGGGTTCAGTAGACGGGGACCGTTTGCTATCTGGCAATCAGGGGATAAGGTAATTGTATCTGGTGTTTTCGGTAATAGTGTAGATACTATGTTTTTAGATTTCTTAGGGACCAAGAACCTTCCTGCTTTGCCGAATGGATTAGGCACAGTTGTAATGGTTTTTGATACCTTGACATATTCTCTTCAAGACTATTTAGCCATTTTGCCGAGTAACCATATTGATTCAGTAGATGTTGTTCCAATGGGGTTATTGTTTGATTCTACAGTATCGGGTACCCTTGTTAAATTATGGTACGGGTGGGCGAGTAGAGGAGATAAGCCTATAGATAGTTTGCAGTTCATCTTTAACGGAGGAGTTTCGAAGCGACCGGCGGAGTCCCTCAAAGGTATAAAGGCAATTTATTTGTTAACATTCGGAGGCACAATGGAATACGGTGCGCCTTTCCAAGGAGGGGTTAACATTGAGGGCATTGAAGGTTTTGCCTCAGGAGAGGCAATTGTTGGTGGTGTGGTATTGGATAGTGCCTATGTGCCCAGATGGTTCCAGTATAAACGACTTGTTGCATTAGATACTGTAACATGGCTTAGCAGGTTTCAAATTTCTGGCAATTCTCCTTATGGTTATGTTGTTTTTTCACGTGGAGACCCTGACTTTAGAGGAGGAGGATTAAGGCAGATTATTCCGATAGGCGATGGAACTGTATTGGCATTAGGGATGACAGCCCGTTGGGACCTTGAAGATAACATAGAATTTTGGATTTATGATATTGAAAATGATGTGCAGGGTGTTGTCCCTGTGAAGGACATATATAATGGTAGTTCTGTGCGAACATACTTTGACTTTTTACGTTATGGAGGTTCTTGGTGGATAGCTTTACTGCCCTGTGGAACAAACCATCCTGTTTGGGATGAGGTTGGGCTTTTGTATGATACTATTGGATGCAATGTATATTTGATGGGACCTCAATATTCCTTTCCACCTTATGACATTAAGTTGTATGGACATCCTCCTATGGATAGTATGGTGCTTATTGCTCCCGGGGGTTGCAGGTATAAGCATCCGGGACCCTATGCAATCTGGTTAGCAGACACACTTGTTATGCCAACGACCGTTTCGTGTAACATCATCAGTGCCCAAGATTCAGCTTTAATCTACTATTTGTATACACCAGAGGGAGTGGTTGATTCCTCAACAACCGGGCAGTTTGAAATACAAAGTGGTGGGACGTATTGGATTATTGGGCTTGACTCTTGTGGGGTGAAGATTTCAGATTCCATTTCTATAGAAATTCTGAAATCAGCTAAACAGCTTACCTTGAAGGGAGTTCCCTTATCAAAAGGCGGTTCCTATGTCTTATTCGGTCCCCATACTGTTGTAAATGCAGCAATCATGGATGTTTATGGACGCAAGCTACCTGTTGAAATAATGTCAAGTATGTCTCAAGATTATTGTGATGGAAAGGAATACTTAGTGAAGATTCCACCTTTACCACCGGGCATATATATCATTTCCATTGAAGGAAAAACTAAACAATTTGTGACCAAAATAGTTATTGAATGAGTGGCAAATGGGCTGTTTGGTTGGCTTTTTTGATTGTACAACCTGTGATAGCACAGCATATTAAAGGCAATTGGGAAATTAATTATAGGACGTTCTGGCAAGAGAAAAATTTTCTTTATTGGTCATACGTGCGTGGCGAGTTGCGGGGCGATATAGCAGGAGTGCCAACCCCGTTAACCTTAACTTTTAAATGGTATCCTTTATATAGGCGAGGACTCCCCTTAGAATTAGCCTTGAAATTCAATAGAGATGAGATGGATAGATGGCTAACCGATCAGATAAAATCATACACAGAGGGAATTAGTGATTTGATATGGGTTAAAAGAAACGCTATGGGTCAATTACAGAAAATAAGTATGTTACAAACCAACAAAATGCAAATTCAAGAAAGACTGCAAACATTGAAATTAAGAGGGGATACCCTTGGTATTGAGTATAAGAAACTTATGAGCGAATGGGACTACATCAACAGCCTGGAGTTACAAAAACCAGAAATAGAAAGATGGTATTACACAATATCCGATTCAATAAAAAAACTACAATCAATGAGGAGATGGAACGGCTGGCAGGCAGGAACTTGGCTCAGGGAAAACAATATGGTCCCTAATTGGATTAGACCGTTTACCTATCTGCGTGAGGGGGCAGTGGGCAGATTTCTACTCTCTTCTCTTCCATCCCAGGTAAGTGCTCCCTTTATTTTAAATGGTGTGGAAGTGATTGGTCAGTCTGGACTTATAGAATTAGGGGTTCATGGAGGGTGGAGTGAAGGTGTTTTACCACCATGGTCGGAAACACCGAGTGGCTGGCGGATAGGCGGCTTTGTTGGTTTGAATAATGATTTGGCACATTTCAGAGTAGGCATTACTCATTGGGTAGATTCCCTATCTAAGCATTCCTTGCCCTACATAGCTATACAACGAATCAAAGCGTCTAAACACGTTTCTTTGTCCGGTGGAGCCGCTAAATATTATACTAAACGGCGAGACACACTGCATTTGATTAACGAAGGGGTTAGTCAACCGGTATGGGCAATTAAAGAAGGTAATGCTTATTGGATGGATGCGACTGTTTCTTATGGTCCGATTAGTTTCACAACGCGCTTTTCTTACTATGACAAAGCGTTTTCCAATCCAACGCTTCCGTGGGTCATCCCAGGTCGCTTGGACATCCAAGGAAACATTAGAATAACAGTTAAGAAATGGTACGCGTTGCTTGGTACCAGACAATTTCGCTTCTTTGACACATTATGGAGTGCTGTTCAGAGTCAAGGAATGGTATTTCTTGGCACCGGCTTTTCCGTTGGACAACTCGCTTTCTCGCTGCTAGGTCAAATCACAGCGGAAAGACAATACTTAGTTAATGGCACCGTGTCCAGCAACCTAAGGAAATGGAATTTGGGCGCTTCTTCAACAATAATCACGGGAATTCTACACTACCAACAGTATTCTTTCTTTGCTCACAGGAGAAGTCTATTTAAATATGGTTTACAAACGTCTTATCTTCAAAGCAATTCTCTAACTTCCTGGACATGTTGGTTATTTGGAGGGATGGCTTGGTGGACAATTGGAGCAAAATGGGAATTCTACTCCCCTAGGGGACATAGGATTTGGCTTCCGTTTCAAGCCCAGAGTCACATAAAGGATTTGAGAATCATTGGGTCGCTGGAGCCCGGAATTCACTTAGACAGAACCAGTGCTAAACCGATTTTCCAAATAACCATGCAAATTAACCACCAATGGGGATTAACTTTTTCTCGTGGAGAGGAATAAGTTGGGGAATTTTGATACTGTATAGTTTAGTTGCTGTTGGACAACATTTTCGGCTTACTCCCCTGTGGACATCACCAACAATGCACCTATTTGTGGGAGATCTGTGGAATGTTAGTATATCAAATGCACCTACCAAAGACTATTATAGAATGTCAATAACTGTATTTAGGCATGGCGAACAAATTCTTTCCATGCAGTCATGGGCATTTCAAATACATACCCAGGAAGTAGTTATTAATGAGGGTGTTGTAAAAACATGGGGACCTATTGAAATAGTCGTATCTCCTGATTGGGAAGACATTATGAAGAAATGGGGAATGCAGCTTCCCCAGGGCGAATACACAATAGTCTACAAAATCATTAAAACAGACAAGGAGTGCATCTGGACAGGACCAATTATCTTAAAAGAGACCCATTCTCTTGTGGTAGTGTCCCAGCTTCAGCCACTTACGGTGTTTCCCTTGTTGGACGATACTATCTGTGGAGCAATTCCCGTGTTTTCTTGGACCACAAATAATCCTTATGAAGGGGTGGTTTACATAGTCGGCATAGCCCCCATTTCCTCGCCTCAGGATGCTATGATGTGGACCGGACTGGACCCCCTTTGGAAATCAGGAAAAATAGTCACTCAACAATGGCATCCTGTGTGGCTCAATCCTCCTTTGACAACAGGATGGTACGCATGGATAGTAACAGCTTATTTGGATGATGAGGCTATTGGGCAAAGTAATCCTGCACGCTTCTTCTATAGAGAAAAATGTTCAGAAGAAGAATCAGATTCAAACGACACGTTCCTATTTGGTAAATATAACCTTTTTGTGCCTGGGGTTAAAGAATATTTCCTTCCTTATCAGGACACTATCTATCTGAGGTGGAAAAGCACTTGCATCCAACAACCAAGGGTTCTTGTTGATACAGGTAAGGGAAAAATAAAAAAACTTGAAATAGACGCACATTTTATCAAGCCTTGGTGGTTCGTAACATTTTCTTTGCCCGAGGGACAACACCGACTTAAGATTGAGCAGTGCGGACAGATAACAGAAGTTGACCTTAAGCTATACAAAATTCAATAGCCATGAAAGGTTTCATAATAAGTCTTCGGAAGCAGGCTTGGTTTAGAGGTGTTTCAATTGGCATTACTGCCGCTGTTTCGCTACCTGTTGACGCTTTAACCACAGGACCAGCCCAGCCTGAATATCAGGGTTTTCAACCCGTTGAAGTTGGCGAACATGTTGACCCATTCACAGGGGATTTTTCATATTCCATAACTCTTGCAGACATAGATGGAGTTTTTCCTTTAACTCTTTCTTATTCTGCTGAATCTGTTGTGCCAGAGAGTGAAGCTAGTTGGGTGGGATGGGGTTGGAACCTCAACACAGGCGGAATTCAAAGGACAGTGAACGGGATTCCAGATGATGCAAACGGAGACCCGTTTGTAGAAAAAACACATCTTGCCCCGGAAATTGATTTCAAACTGACCGCGGGATTAAAAGTAGAATTTTTAGGACACGAAACAGGAAATTCAAACTCTTCAAACTCTTCAGGCTCTTCAAACTCTGCAAACCAATCGTCATCTTCTTCACTTGCACCAAATTTCTTTATAACGCTAATGGCTAATACATACAGGGGAATAAGTATTGGTATAGGAGGCGGAATAGGACCCATTTCTGCAAGCTATACAACCGGGCAGGGAGCCCAACTGGGGATAAATTTAGTTATTCCAATGTTTAGGGCTAAGAAGGGTTCTGGGGACCCGTTTGCTACAACAATGGGAATATCAATTGCTCCAGGACATTATAGCTTCAATACAGCTTTTGGACAGATAAAGCCAAAGGACGATAAAAGCCAGTTTTACCCAATTGTTAGTTCTTCCCTTGAAGGCGTGGGACCTTTCGCGGTCAACTCTTCAGATATAGGGTCAAACAGATTTGGAATGGGAATAGGAGTAAAGTTTGGGTTTGAGTTACAGGGTTTTGAGCCTTTGACTTCAGGCGATGTGTTCCTCGCAGTCAAAGAATTCTCCAAGTCTCCTACGATTAGACAGGCTTATGGTTACTTATATCTGCATCGTGCAAAGAACAATTCTGCTGCAAAGCTTGATTTTATGCAAGATAACAATAGAAATTTTGTTGTTGGAACTCCCGTTCTATCACCAACTTATCTCACCCCTGACATGTTTTCCGCCAGCGGTTTCGGACTTGATGTTCAATTCAGAGCCCAGAGACGAAGCCCTGGAACGGTCTATCCATCTACTATTTTTAATTGGTTTGATGATAATTCGCCTCAAGAAGATGAAGATAATCTCTGGAAACAAATTATAAAGACTATAAAATCAGTGTTTATCAAACGGGGTGGTGAGGCAGACGTTGAAACGTCAGTGTCCATAGAAGGGGGACCAGGTGGTTTAGCCAAGTTAGGTGCAAACATAGGAGTTACTATCTCATCAGCAGAACGCGGACCATGGCTGGAAGTACTAAGTAAGTTGCCTCAATTTGAGGAAAACGATGTGTTTTGGAAGCCTGTTAGAGGTGGTTCATTAGTAGACATAGGTGCTTTACAACAGAATTACAATGGACACAACGAAGTTGTCCTTTCAATAAGGGGAAGCAGATGGGACGTTATGCTTGATGGCAGTTTTAAGCCTGAGCCATATTACAAACATGAACTGGAACAACCCTACAGTATAACTACTTACACAGCAGATCAATGTAGACACCTATTCACCACCACGACGGTAAATCCATATGCTCGCGACCATCACATAGCCAGAATAGATATAGTTTCTCCTTCAGGCTTAAGGTATGTTTTTGACAAAACTCTTTATCAACGAACGGTTGACGTAACATTCCGAAAGGAATACACTGAACAGCCAAATAACATTCCTTTTCAGATTGATTATACGATGCAAGATGCTAGTGAAAATAATAAACAGGGACGGGACAATTTATACACCAGGAGGGAACAGCCAATGTTTGCCTACGCTTATTTGCCCACTCAAATCATAGCTCCTGATTATAGCGATGTAAATGGCAATGGACCAGACGATTCAGACCTTGGTTGGTGGGCTAAATTGTCATACTCTCAATTGTCCAAGCTATACAAATGGAGAAACCCAATCACACCATACAAAGCAAATTTCAGCCCAGGTAACCTGTTTACAAGATTGGATGGAACAGCTAATTACATATATGGGGAAAAGCAAATTGCATATCTGAAACAAATAGAAACACCTTATACTGTAGTGAAATTTTACACAAGCGGGAGGCTGGATGCCCTCGGTGTCTTGGACGAATATGGCAACTTGGACACAGTGAATAAAATGCATAAATTGGATTCAGTTGTTTTGTACAGGAAAGGGGAAGGTGGACTCCAATATCCTTATAGAAAAATCGCTTTTTACACTTCTTATAAGCTTGCTCAGGGAACACCCAATAGTATAGCACCAGGTGGTGGCAGACTAACCCTTGATAGTGTCAGTATTATTGAGTATGATGTTTATGGGACATGGAAAACAGGAAAACAAACATATAAGTTTACTTATTATGGAAAAGGGAGGAGGTATCGGCTTAATAGTACTGACCGATGGGGCATTTGGAACGACCAAGTAACGTGGTTTTCACGATATGCAGACACTTCAGAGGCAAGCCGTAATGAATCGGTCAGACTGTGGAAACTGAAATCTATAGAACAGCCTTCCGGTGTCGTAGTAGAAATAGAATATGAATCAGACAGGTATAGGTGGGTTCAGGACAGAAGGGCTATGCAAATGTACCAGATAATAGGGTTTTATGATGGTTCCCAACTTGTGGAAAGTACAACAAATATTGTAGTGGCAGATGTTAATTTCACATCTAGTCAAATCCAAGAATTGGAAGATGAACTGTTTGACCCTATAGAGCACGCTAACGGATTAATTTATCTCCGGCTTCCTGTGAAAATTGACAGGAGCTTACCCTATCCTGTCTATGAAATGCTTGAAACATTTGTTAGATATGTTAGCCATTCATGGGAGGACGTTGACAATGACGGGCTTTATGAAGCCCTTATAGAAATTGAATATGCTGGGATTGATGATGGGGTCAGTGGGGTCAACCCAGTTCAATATGCAGCCATACAATTTGCTATGAATTCAGCACCTCAGGTTATTTATGTTGGTTTGGACCAAGGAATTAACATGTTTATAACCAGTGATGACCCATTTAGCCTTCTGCTAAACAGTTTTAGGAGTGCTATTACAACTATTGCTCAAACTTTGTTGGATTTTGTGGCTATTATCTTAGCGAACAACAATTTTATCAGGTATTTAGCTAATATGGGCGTAGGAAAGAGGTGCCTTATTACCTCGGATGCGGTTATTCGGCTTGGTGCTATTGGACAGCGTTTGGGCGGCGGAGCCCGTGTGAAGAGGATTGTGTATAGAGATGTTTGGGAGGGGCATGCCATTAGGCACGAAATTAGATACATATATGGTCCCGGGGTGGCTTCCTTTGAGCCGACGTCTGGACACGAAGAAAGCCCATTTGCCCTTCCGGTGTTCTATGAGAGGTATCAAAGGGGAGGCTTGGCTTCTGTCCTTGACAACTGGGGGATTGTCTCAAATCCAGACTTGTTTATAATGGAACCGGTGGGAATCTCGTCTTTCCCTGCTCCGTCAGTGGGCTATCAATGGACAATAGTTAAGCATGTTACTCCTCAAGGAGTCCCGTCAACAGGCTGGAGCAAGTATGAATATTATACATACAAAGACTTCCCTGTTAAGGAAAGTTTTTCACCGATTAACTATGGCAGTGAAGGAGATTTCTTAGCAACTTTTATTCATTCCACTGTAAATAATCAAACCTTTTATTCTTATACGATTCCACCTCCATTGGCTCCTATACTTCTCTATTGGAATGGGGGGCAAGTAATTGGTGTTAGCCAGGGTTTCATCTTTGAAACCCATAATATGCATGGGAAGATGAGGCGGAAGCAAGTGTTTGACGGAGCTGGACGCCTCATAGCAGAGGAAATCTACTCTTATAAGAGGGGAACTGATGGTACAACCTTTGCCCTTCCAACCGGACAGAAAAACACTTTAGCCAGTGGGACAGACATGGACTTTGTTGTATATGTAGATTATTTCAGAAGCCAGACAGTATACACACAAGTGAACCTAAACGCCGCCGCAACCTTATTTCCATTACTTGTTTCTCCCTACGTATCTGGGAAATTTCATATTCAGAAACAAAAACTTTACTTAGTTACAACTACTAAACGATTGTATTATCACTACTATGTTGATAAGGTAGTGGTTCGGAAATACACACAGAGGGGAGAGCAAAAGTCTTACGTATATGACCTTATCACCGGGGAACCTTTAGTTAACAAGACCTATACGGAGGGCATGGGACAGCCAACCTATAGCGTTAAATATCCTGCGTATTGGTTCTACCCCGAGTTGGGACCAGCACATGGTTCGGAAGGAACTGAATTTATAATTACTACGAATAGCAACGGGGTGTTAAACACTGGCTATATAGTGAATCCGATTTCAGACGTGTGGTATTTTGACCCAAGACCTCTTGTGGAAGGAGACATCTTGTATTTCCCTGATTTGTATAAGAAGGCGTGGGTGGTGGAAGACGAGACCACGGGCAAGTTGGCATTAGTGGACCGCAACGGAGACCCAATGATAGTCAGCGGTAAAAAAGCAATTCGGATTAGGTCCGGCAGAAAAAATATGCTTTCGCTGACAGTAGCAAACATTCAATCTCTGAGTATCTCTAATGGTATGTTTTTAGAGGTCCCGAATGATTCGTTGCTTTCAGTGTCGTTG
This sequence comes from Bacteroidota bacterium, assembly GCA_024280615.1. Lineage (GTDB taxonomy): Bacteria > Bacteroidota > Bacteroidia > JAADEI01 > JAADEI01 > JAADEI01. The sequence continues at coordinate 13,166 of JAJRPU010000015.1, forward strand.
ACCACGTATAGCGACAGGTGGCAGATGCCCTGCACAAGGCAGTGCTCACTGAGCATTAACCCCACGGATACCGTTACCTTAAAATGGAACTGGACAGCCGGCGGATTGAAGGTCTCAGGCTATCATAACCCGGACTACTTGATTTATGACCATTCTGCTTATTCGGCAACTACAAAAGATAGATATTCTGTATGGGGAGTTGACAACTCTGTGAATGACGGTCCTAGGGCAGAGGCAACCCTTTTCCCATCGGATTCACTCTCAATGGTTGTTTTCCTTGGCCCACGCCATTATCGTTACTCTATGATTATAGGAAAAACCATTGTTGGGAGTGGTACTATGACTATGGATGGGGTTTTTGTTAATGGAGTGAGGTGGCATGATGTTCACATTGCCCAATACAACAAGAAGAAATTCCTACTTACAACAGGAAGGCACTATGACTCCATTTATTCGGCTCCAGACACTGCTTGGACATGTTCCATACAAACATATGAACTTAATGATTTCCTCAGAGTCTTCAAATATTTAGCACTGAACGATTCAATCTGTTTAAAAGATTTAATCAAGGAGTTGGAAAGGCTGTTGGATAGGCTTGATGTGCCACGCTTGGAAACCAAGGAAGACACTGTTAAATGGCTGTATAAAGAATTACTTCGCTATTTGGATGAGTGCAATGGCAGATGTTTTATAGATGTTCCTATGCACAGGCAGATTGTCAGACCGGCTTCTTTGCAGAGTGTTGACAGCACAGATATAGTTGCCTTGTGGGAGATAACCGATTCAATACACTTAGCTTGGGTTTCCCGGCTTGATGGACACGATTGGCACATTCAAGCTTTCAGAATCAATGACGGAGTAGCCACATGGGTCATCAAAAAAGCAAATAGTAGCAGTTATCTTGTGGGCACTCATTCTATCTCTCCTTTGGTTAAAATAGGTGTTTGGAAATTGACCCTTTCGGGCAACGTGTCGGATGCCCTATGGCAATGGACCAAGACAAACACTGGCAGGCAACCTAAATTGCTTATTCTAAGAAGCTTGGGGAACTATGTGTACTTGTATGAGTTTGATGGGAATTCCTGGGTCAGGCGACGCACCTATGTTAGGTCCCTCAATAGCAATATTGTTGTGTTTACTAAATGGGAAGGGGCGTGGCGCATTGCATGGACAACAAACGGAAAAACCACCTCTTCCAGCTATCTATATCTAGGACATATTCCGCAAATCGGCTCAACGCAAGCTATTAAATTAACCGTATCTGAACCCATTGAACTAAAATATTCCAGTGGACAGGGCTGGTTCCCCTTCCTGCTTGCCAAACATAAACAAGACAGCTCACTGATCATTATCAAAGTGGACACCTCCGAATGGGCTTGTCCAAAGTCAGTACTCTCACGACAGTGGTCCTCCTACTCTATAGGTCCTTTCCAAATGTTTTTTAAAGATACATTGCTGTCATACCATGTTGATTCGCTTCAATGGAGAGATATCGGCATGGGTCTAGTCGGTCAGGTCAATACCATTTGCAGTTGTGAAGACGAGGTTACTGTCGTTATCAGACATCCGGAGGCTTGTTGCTCCGGAACCCTCTTTGTGCAAAACGGAAAGAAAATCACACTGAAGAAACATACATCCAATGGACTAGTTGAAATAGGAACAGGGTCCATCTTTACCAATTTGTGTCCGGGGTTATACAGGGTTTTTGCTGGGCAGGGAAATTGTGGCAATTTCGCAGACATAGCAATTGATGCCTCGGTGTTATGTAGTGCCCCTAATGCAGGCCGCGTTAACCCGTATATTGTGGGGATACGGGGCAGGTGGCTGGTTGATAAACAATGGGTGTTCCCAGATGAGCGAAAACCTTTGAATATAAGTCAAATTCCAAATATAAGAACCGCCGGAATACTTAACAGAACAATAAATCCGATTAGAAGATATGGCAATAGGCTAATCATAGATACAAATGGTTGGATGGCTGCCTCGGAAGTTACTCAGATGGGCTTGTGGGGAGAACCAATTGAAGAAAGAAACATCCTTGGACTTTATAATTCCGCTTTGTTCGGTTACAAACGACGGCAACCAGTGATGGTCTCTGCAAACGCCAGATACAGAGACATACTCTTCACCTCTTTTGAAGAGACCACTGTCTTAGAAGACCACTTAGACTTTTCCTCTGCACAAGTACAAAGCCTTAAAATAACAGAGGAATTTTTCCACACTGGGCATCACTCACTTAGGTTAGACCAAGGGGACTTGTTTATGGTTGGGGGCTGGCAAATTGCCCGTCAATGCGGGAACGACCTGCCCAGGACAGTGCCTTTCGCTGCCAGTGGTTGCGATTGCATGGACAACTTCACGCCATCTCCAGGACAATACTACCTATATGCTTGGGTTAAATGGCCTATTGACACGCTGGACTTGGTCGCCTGCAAACCCCCACAATGCTTAATTGATAAGCCAAAGCCACCACCAATGGCTCGGACAATGAACCCACAAACATCACCAAGACAGTTGGGAACATCGCTAGAACAAAAACAACATAATAGACAAATAGGAAAATGCTGGACACAATTAGTTTGGAGCAACAGACAAGGTATGATATGTATTCAGAAGTGTTGCAAAGAAAAGCTATACAAAGACATTGACCCACAAGTTAAATTGCAGGTTTCGTGGCCCGGCTATTCCCAAACCCTTGAACCGGAACACATTTCTAACTCAATAGAAGGTTGGAGGCTATACCGATGGAAAGTGAATGTTCCCGATTCATGTGGCAAGTTTCACATGTATTTGTATGGGGATGCTGGCAAGTCCTGGTGGCTTGATGACATTCGGTTTGAGCCGGCGGGGTCCAAGGGCACAACGTTCACTTATGAAGGGGAATACATAAGGCTTGTTGCCCGGTTCAATGAGGTTCATGCCCCAACGCTATACAGATACGACGAACGGGGACAACTCTCAAGCGTGCTCCACAAGATAGAAAGGGCATTGTTGGGAATCTCTCATCAACGAATGGACCTCAAAGCAAAATAGTGGATTGATGAGGTTAATAGCCATTTTAATCGGGGTTCTAAGCGTTACAGGGCTTCTTGGACAGACCTACACAGAGGGTTACCAGGAAATATGCACAGCCCCAGTAAGGATGGACACGGTAACCGACACCTCAGGAACTGAACTGGCATTGTATTCCGGACCCCTTGAGTTCAAAAAATTGTGGATAGAAGCCAGCTGGGACCTGTATAGCATAGGTATTAGGCATTTTGACAATGCCAAAGTGAAGATTCCCATTAACTATTTTGCTAAGAGCGATTCTGTTACTCTGGCTGATACTGTGATAGTGGGGTGGCAGTATCCCGACTCATGGGGCTCAAAAGTTGAATTTTCACAACACTTTGACACGTTCATAGTGCGCATAGACACACATCATTATCCCTATCCTGTTTTGTTCCGCCTCTGTGGACTATATAAAACAGACATTAAAAGAGGTTTGAATGCACAGAATTTAAGGGTCATTGACAAAGGGGCATTTTGGCTTGTTTCATGGACCGGTTCTGCTAAATGCTATGAGGTGGAATGGACATATATTCCCTCTATTAAAGAGGACGGGACAAAGGTCAAGCGGATAGAGAAGTTAAGGTATTCCTTTATTGAGCATGGTGTTAGGGTTCGTCGTTGTCAACGCCAATTCAAGATTCCAAAGATTTATCCTCGGGGCTGGTTATTAGTCAGGGTTCGCGGAATCGGTCCAGATGGAACAACAGGCAGGTGGACCCTTGAGACGCAGTGGGACCATTCGTGCCGGTGCGAATTGCCTAACCTAAAAGACATACGCCGGAGAAGATATGGTGGATTGATAGAGATTAAACCCAAGGATGTGGACACCCTAAATAGGGTCTATCGGTTAGTTGCCAGTGAGTGGGACCAAGGTTGGGAAGGCAAGTGGTTTGATGGTTTCGGAAGGCTTCGCCAGGAACAATACCTGGACTTAGATTCCGGATGGCGTGTTGTAACAAGCAAGTATTATGACCATGCAGGCAGGGAAGCCATAACCACCTATCCGTCCTTGGTTATTGGCAGGGCATTGCGATATGTGGAGGACTTCGCCACTACAAATGGGAATAACTTAGTTGATTGGAGCAGCTGGGAACCGCTATCCAACACGCTTACACCAGTGGAGATAGATAGTTTTTCTGCGTTGGGCAGGTGGCACAGCGAAGCAAACCCTAAGAAAACACAATACCCATATTTGCCAAAGACTAAGTATCCGTATAGTCAGCGGGTCTATTATCCAGATGGGCGACTACGAGCGGAGGGACGCGGAGACCCATGGCGACTCAATGCCCGGTCAAACGTCTATTTCTATGGCAGTGTGCTAAACGAACTGGACAGGCTCTTTGGAACAGATGCCTTTTCGCCAAGCAACTATGAAAAGGTTCTCTGGAAAGATGCCAATGGGCAGTGGCACGTTAGGTATACTGATTTGAGTGGCAGGGTTGTGGCGGAGGGCTTAGTGGGCACCCCCCCTGATTCGGTGTTGCCAGCACCAGGAAAAGGATTAATGCCCGGGGGAGTTCCAATTAGGAAAACCACTTGGGATCATTTAATTAGTCCCACCGAGGGGCAAGCAGGCTTCGGTATTGTTCTGCCGGGAACAGGAGTGGACATCTGGTATAGAGCAACAGGGAAACAATGGGGATATTCCTGCGAGGGGGATACGCTTAAGCTTCCTTGCATCTATTGCTTGGAGGTTCAAGTGGTTGATGTAACGAGGGACAGTGTGCTGGTGAGATGGACAGACACCATAGAAGGACGGGAGTTTGTTTTGGACACCTTGCTGGCAACGAGACTGGACTCACAAGGGCAATATATGATCTGGCGGAAACTCACCTGGCTCAATTCAGCAGTCGTAGACCTCTATCAAGACACCTTATTCAAGTTCATCATGGGAACTTGTGTTGTGGACACCCCGCGGGTCATAGACGCTTGTGAGGAAGCCGATGGGTCCGAGAACCTTGACATGTGTGATGTGTGGCGATTACTCATGATGGGCAATGTGATGCCTGGGGGCAGATACGGACCCTTAAGGTGGGACACAACAGGAGTCATCCCGGATAGCTCAATCTGGAACGTGTTGATTGGAATCCCTATCAGCTGGCTTAGCGCGGACGTGGCTTCAGCATTCAACTCCACTTTTGAAACCAATGTGTATAACCAATGGCGTCATTCCGGACTGTTCTCCTTCCGAACACCGCTATATTGGGACGGCACATCTTGGAAACCGTATTATTATGATGAAGATGGACGGATAGACACGCTATGGATAGGGCAGGATGTGGACACCTCGGATGTTGTCTCTGGAAACTATGTGTTTTCAATGTTCACACAACATGGACTAAAGCATTTCACTTTCCCTCAGTTTTTGACCCTAGAGAGTTTTGTGATTAATTACAAGATGTCGTGGTCTGCCAGCTTACTGCCTGCCCATCCAGAGTGGGTTTATCTGCGTTGGTGCCGGTGGGCTGGGTCTCATCAGCATAATGGCATCTTTGCTCGGGATTTCACCAATCATTTAGACACGCTTGATTGGGACACATACAGGTCAATTTATGGTGTAGTGCCTTTGCATGAAGCCGACCCGTTGTATTGGCGTATTGGTCGCCTCTGGCAGGGCAACAGTGAGAAACCGTGGTCCTGTGGGTCATGGAATACCGCTCAAGCCTTTGAAAGTGTGTGGCATAAGGCGTCTTGGCTGGACAGCTACGGCTGGCTGACCCTGCCTCAAGTGGCATACTTATCTGTCCACGGAGTCTGTGATTCGGTTCGGCTGGCACAGACCCTCTCCATGCCTTGGGATTCATTGATAGACAGTTCTGTGTGGCAATACATGATTAACCTTTATTCCATCAGGCGTCGGGAGCTGTTGACCAAGTGGCTACATAACAGGGCAGCCAACGAGCAAAGATTAAACTTTGTGATTGGAAATTCAAGGGGAACTGTCTCGCCACAGGACAATTACGGCACATGCACAACCAACTATGGCATCTTGGTTCAGGACACTGTCTGGTCATTGTTGGAGAGGGGCTTCCCGGTGTTCACCATTGTTGGTGATTGGGCAGGTGTGGACACATTCAGCATCTCTGATTTGCTTGGTGCAATGATTGGAAGAGGCTGCTCTTCCCCTAACTTAATGTGGACCATTTTGAACATGGCTGTGGACAGTGGATTTGTTGATAGCTTTAGCATTTCAGGAGGTCTTTGTGGGTTGGTTTTGCTTGACAGTTTGTGGGGCATGAGTCAGTTTGATTGGCAACCGCGGGTCCAACCCTGTCAGTTCGTTATTTCTAACGGTTCGGACACCTTGTTGTTGTTGAAAGGGTGTGTGCCGTGGGACTCCGTGTGGAGAATCATTGGTTTAGGGGACTTTTCTTGTTCTGACGGGTGGTGTCAAGGGAAGTTAAAACTGCTTACTAAGTCATATTCCGTTTATTTGGTTGAACTATGGAGCGAGTTACCATTGGGCTGTAACAGACGTGTTCTTCCCGTTGGGGTCTCTACATTCTTAGATTGGCTGCTAAGCCGACCAGAGAGATTGTATTCCTTCATTCCTGAAGAAATGAGGTTCAATTCAAGGGACACGGCTTGGAACCTAGCGATTGACTCTCTT
>JAJRPU010000016.1 GCA_024280615.1 Bacteroidota bacterium
CGTAACATCTTGTTCCAGTACATCCACGGTAGGAATTTAGTTTTCAGTAACCACATTAGGTATGAAGGTTTTCGTGTATCAATTAGCCATTGTGGGAATGAGGGGGCAGGGACATTGTCGTATAGGAATTCTGCCATCACCACTTTGCCGTAGCCCACAATGAAAGGACAACCAGCATAGCCGTCGTATTTCTTATCATATCGTGTTCCTTCCAAAGAAGCAAGGATTCTTTTAACCACTTTGCCTACGTGCTTGCGAATCGCCGCTCCCGATTTGGCGAATGGGACCCCGCATACATCCCCAACGCCATATATATCATGGAATTTTTTGTGTTGCAAGGTGTATCTATCAACATTGAGGAACCCTGGTTGTTCGGCACCTTCCACTAAGTCTTTGTTCTCCCTTATGAATGAGTGGGGAGCTTGTGGAGGCACTAAGTGAATAAAGTCGTACTCTTCTTCAACACGTTCTCCAGTCTCTATGTGTTCAAATATGGCTCCCCGAACATCTGGTTTGACCTCAACTAACTTGTATAGGAAGTTTCCTTTGATACCCTTTTGATTGGCTATTTCAGTAATGGTTTCCTTGAATCCCGGAACCCCGAAGTAAACTGTCCCGGGCGTGTATAAAACAACTTCAGATTTTTCACGTACCCCGTTTTTTCTAAAGATCTCATCTGCAAGGAACATAATTTTCATTGGACCTGCACCGCATTTGTAAGGAGTGTGTGGCACAGTGAATAAAGCTTTGCCTCCCTTGAAATTCTTTAAAAGTTCCCATGTTTTGGGAGCATACTTGTATAAATAGTTTGAGCTTGCGTAAGGAGTGTCAAGAGCTTCTTTCAGTCCAGGAGCCCAGTCATAAACATATTCAACCCCTGTGGAAATAATTAGGTAGTCATACGAAATCTCCTTACCAGATTCAGTAGTTACTATGCGTTTGTGTGGGTCAATTTTAGTTGCTTTTTCTTTAATCCAGCTAACCCCATTGGGTATAAAATCTTTTTGTGGTTTTTTAGTAGCTTCAACTGGATATGCACCACCTCCTACTAATGTCCAAGCAGGTTGGTAGAAATGCCATTCAGAGGGTTCAACAAGACCAACACTGTATTTACGAGAGTTACGCATTAGGAAAGCAGCAGCACTCAAACCACCAGTTCCTCCTCCCAAAATCAGAATGTTAAAATGGTTAGCACCCATGGCACCTTAATTTTCAGGTTTTTAACAAAGATAAGACATTTTATATAAACAAACAAATGAGATGACAATGCTAATATATAGGTATCTGGTAAAGATTATTTTATTTTTCTAAGGAATTTAGCGGGATTACCCACCCACAATTCACCCGGGGGAACATCCTTTGTAACGACACTGCCAGCACCAATCATAGCACCCTCACCGATTGTTATGCCACCCAAAATAGTAGCATTGGCTCCTATGGATGCTCCTTTTTTTATTACCGTTTTCAAAAACTTTTCGGGATATTGTTTTGAACGTGGGTATTTATCATTCACGAAGGTTGCGTTGGGACCAATGAAAACATCGTCTTCTATTCTTATCCCATCCCAGAGAAAAACACCGTTCTTGATTGTTACATTGTTACCTATGATGACATCATTTTCTATAAAACAATGCGAACATATGTTGCAATTTTCTCCTATAACGGCACCCTCCAGTATGACCACGAATTGCCAGATTCTCGTACCTTTCCCTATCTTTTTTGTGTGTACCTCAGCAGTGGGATGAATGAAAACTCTTTCCTTCATCTCTAAACCAGTTTTTCATACAATTTTACGATTTCTTTTGCATATCTGTAATCAAACCTTTTCAGGACAGCCTCACGAAGCCGCATTCCTAACACCCTATACTTATCTGGATTTTTATAAACTTTTGTAACCACTTCCTTCAGTTTACTTTTTGTGTTTTCAAGTGGTAACAAGAACCCGTTGTAGCCATCAATTATGTATTCTGTAAAATCACCGACATAATCAGGCACGGCAACAAGCTTTTCCAATAAGCCCATTTCTTTGGCAGCCGAGTTGCTGGCATCAGTCATGGATGCAGAGACGAGCATATCAGCAGCAGCCATATAATTGACTAAATCTGTCCTAAAACCAAGCAAGATAATCCTGTCATTTATATTGTGTTTTTCAATCCACTGTTCAAGAAGTGGACGCATAGGTCCTTCGCCTGCAACCAAAAGCTTTATGTCAAATCCTGATTCCACCAAGTCCTTAATAACTGAGAAAACAAGCAAAGGTCTTTTGAGGGGAATAAGCCTTGAAACCATAATTAGTCTCATCCGAGCCGGAAACTGCTTCTTTATTTTTTCAACTTCTTCACCCGAAGGTTTCGGATAGGAAGAAAAATCATAGATATAGGGAACAACTAATATCTTTCGGGGATTTCGCTTTTCATACTTAACAATTCCTTCTCTGACTGTTTTTGATGGCACTACTACAAGGGGGGCAAACATGTGAATTATCCAATCAAAAAATCGCTCTTTCCAGTTTGCTTTAAGTCCGAACGGGCGATAGTGATGCCTGAATGCAACGAGTTTAACCGGTACAAACAATGAGGCTATAGTGGCAATGAAATTTGAACGTTGCACGTGAGAATGAATTGTCGCAACTCTGTGGCTTAAGATAAAGCGTATCAAGTTTATTATATGCTTTAAGTAAAAAATTATTGGATTTGTTTTTGGTACAACATAAACATAAACGGGAATGCCTTTTTCTTTAAGAGCATCGTGCAGAGGACCCCAATCCGCCGTTATTAAGGCAATCACTTCGTAACCCTTGTCTTTTAATAGCGAAAGATAGGTTATAAGTGAATTGCTGAATTTGTTGGCTTCATAATAGAATAATATCTTACCTTTATTTGACATTTCAAATTATGGATTTGTATAAGTTTTCATATTGTCGGGCTATCTTAATGGGGTCATGGTATTTTTTCACAAACTCAATGCCCTTGATTTGCAGGTCAGGAAAAGAATTTCTTATTTCAAGCAAATTTATAAGTTTTTCCTTTATTTCCCTTGAATTTGGTCCAACATTTATTATGGGACACTCTTCTGGAGAGGCACCTATTGCAGCAAGGGCTTCAGGCTCAGCACCACTAAATACAATTTTTCCAAGAGACAAACCCAAAAGGGCATTTACACCATAAGAGTAACTACTTGTTTGGTCTAAAAGAACATCCGCATTTTTCAAGACTTCTTTGTGTTTATGATAGGGCAGTTTCTCTTCTATGATAAATTCAAAAAACTTGCTATACTTTGAACTTTTTATTTCCTCTATAGCTTGCAAAAAATAAGGCACCCCTTTAAAGCCAATCCTTGTTATTCCAAGATACACAATAAGCTTATCCTTGGGTTTTTGTGGCTTGAAATCGTCTTCCTTAACAGGAAAAGGAATAGGAATTAAGTGATTCTTCTTGTGAAAGGGAGTATCCTCAAATGACTTATAATACTCATAATGGCTTGATACAATGGCTTGGACCTTCGCATATACATATTCTTCAAAGGAAATCTGTTTTTTTGTTTCATGAGGACATATTGATGATTTGTTAATCTGAGGCAAATCGTGTATTTTACATAGTTGACAGGGGGAATATTTGAGACTTCTAACAAATTGGTTATACGGATAGCTACAGGCAGCATTGAACAATACAGTGGGTTTGTTGCGGGTCAAGATATATTTCATAAGAAAACTATTGATGCGATGATGAAAAGGAGAGTGTGCAATTAATTGAATAATATCCCAATCTTTCCATAAGTCTGCAATAATTCTAAGTTGAGAGGCTATGACTTTGAGTGATGCCAAGTATTTGTTCTCATTCGTTTTGGGAACATAAAATGCTTTATCTGTGGGAATTTGCTTGTAAGCATCTTTGTTTGAATATAGCAGCACTTTATGACCTAATGATTCTAATGCAAGTTTTAAGTTATAGTGAGCCGCGCTGAAATCACCAATAAGCAGAATGTTCATATGTGCATCGCTTGTTTGATAACTCAAAATTACTTAAGAGGCGTTTAAAGAACAAATTCACTTGACTATTATCTTTTGCCTCTCTGTTCGGAATTCAATTAGGCAATTCTTACACTTTCGCTTAAAGCGATAACTTCCTTTGCCACTTATGTAGTTATAGGTCTTGCCATCATAAGAGATTTCACGAACTTCCCATTTCCGATGGCTTATAACATTGCATTCTGTAGGAGAGCATATAATTTCGCTACCGAAACCCTCTTCAAATATAGTAGAAGCTTCCACAACCTTAAAAGAAGATGTAATTGTATGACACCCAATAAGACTATTTCTCATATCTACTATACACATCTTGAGCGAGTCGGAACCCCATGCTTCAATGAGTCCGAAAGCAGGAAGATAATTGTTGTTGTTCACGCCCTGGGCTATGTCCCAAGGACGCATGCCCAGCATTGAGTCCAGCCTACGGGCAATCCGTGAATTCCACTGTCCAAGATTGCCTGCGACAACTTCATACAGACCACCACGCCGTGAAGTATCTATCGCTGAAGTGTGAATGTCGCCACTAATTACGATAGTGGAACGTATTCTGTTCAGTGAATCCAAAAGAGACAGGAGTGATTTGGCTTGATGGCGATATCCAGCCCACTGGTCAGCAAGGCTCATAGCAGCTAACACAACTGAATCACCTGCTAACACTTGCCAATTTAATAGGTCAGTTATAAACCTTGTGAAATACTGGGAAAACACAACAGATGATGCAATTATTATCCATGGTTCACGGGTAGTGGTCAATTCTTGCTTTAACCATTGCCATTGAACGGAGTCAACCATCATCAGGAGCATAGTCGTATCATATTCCCAAGTGCTTCCTGACTTTGAAAAAGCCA
>JAJRPU010000017.1 GCA_024280615.1 Bacteroidota bacterium
GTTAAAAGAAAATGCAAGCATGTTGTTCTGCGATACGCCCGAGCATTGCACAAAGCAGGAATACCATTTCTTAACCGGGGATTAGAACTTCATTTGCCGTCTGAGATGAGCGTTTCTGATTTGCCTGATAAATACTGGGTTTTGGTTGTTGGATCTGCACACCGAACAAAACAAATTCCTGAAGACAAAGCAGCGTATTTGTTAGATAAGATTGGAGGAGTGCCTGTACTACTAGGAGGAAAAAAAGAAGAAGATAGTGCACGGGAAATATTGAAACGCCTTAAAAATAAAGAAGTAAGGTCATTGGTTGGAGAATTATCTCTGCTGGAAAGTGCTTATGTAATCAAAAATGCCCGATTTATAGTTACGCCCGACACTGGAATGATGCATATTGCCTCTGCATTCAGAAAACCTATGATTGTGATTTGGGGCAACACTGTTCCTGAATTTGGTATGGGTCCCTACGTTCCAAATAAGCAAGTGCCAATTTTCCAATTTGAAGTCAAGGGTTTGGAGTGCAGACCATGTCATAAACACGGACGAACGAAATGCCCAAAAGGTCACTGGAACTGTATGTATAAACACAACTGGGATTTGATTGCAGAGACTGGACGACAGCTATGGTCTTCTGAAGTTATTAATCCTGAAGGTCCTTAGCCACTTCTATAATATTATCAATCAATTTACTGGCACCTATTCTAATGTAAGCAGATTTTGTAGCCCACGGAATAATTTTTGTTATTGCGGAGACCAATTCCCAAGCCTGTGCAACGGTTCTTATACCACCTGACACTTTAACGCCCTTCTTCTCACCAGTGTTTTCATAATAGTTTCTAATCGCATGAGCGAAGATAGTGGCGTGATGGACTGTGGCACCCTGTCCGTGCTTCCCTGTGTTGGTTTTCAAAAAGGTAATACCGTGTTCAAGAGATGCATATGCCGCAAATGCTAAAAGTGAGTTGTTATCCCACAAGGAAGTTTCAAAAATCAGTTTTACTGGCTTTCCAGAGGATGCCGATACAACACTGTCAATGTCCTGCAAAAATTCCGTTAGATTTTCTTTTTGAATGTTGCCAAGGTATGCAACAAAGTCAATTTCATCAACACCTATGTCAACTAAGACCTTAGTGGCTAATTCTTTTTGTTTAGGCAGGTCCATGCCATCGGGGAAACTAACCACTGAAGCAACGGGCAAATCAAACAGTTCTTTTGCCTGAGGAACAAGATATGGATAAACACATATGGCATAAGGCGAGGGCAAGCCCAAACTATTAAGTGTTTCTATCTTAGATTTCATAGTCAAGAGGCTATCCCTGTTGTCAGTGGGGTTGAGAGTTGTAAAATCAATAATAGAAGTTATGAATTTTAGTTTTTCCCATTTCTCTTCCTTGGAGAGGGAATCCCATTTGAGGGAACCATTGCTCATCTTCCTTTTGTTTATTTGGTTTGGACAAGCGGGGCCCGTAGCTCAGCGGTTAGAGCGGTGGACTCATAATCCATCGGTCCCAGGTTCGATCCCTGGCGGGCCCACAAAGTTGCCACTACTCCGCGCTTTTATTCTGGTTTAACAGGTTTAACGCTCATCACGGGCACAGTAGCGTTTTCAATTACAGACCTAGCAGTAGAACCAATGATCATTTCATTCCATTTCCTTTCTTGACGAACCATTATTACAATTAGGTCTGCGTCAACACTATCTGCATATTCAACAACAGATTTAGATACTTTGTCGTGGCGGAGCATGTGGGTAACCACTGGAATGCCTTCTTTCTTTATTTCTTCTGCTACACGGTCCAGTAACCATTTTAGCCTTGAAATGTCGTGCAAGTACTCATCCCAGAGGGAAGATACGGAGATGGCGTGAATGGTAGCGTCAAATAGTTTCGCCAGTTGAATAGCTATGCCAACTTTTTGAGTGGTTTCCTTGGTAACGTCAAGGGGAAGAACTATCTTTTTGATTTGGAGAGGTTCTTTCTTTTTTGAAAGAGTTATAACTGGACAGGGGGCTGTGCGAACAACCCTGTATGCGTTGCTTCCCAAAACATATCTGCCCGGGTCTTCAACGAAAGAAACCGAGGCACCCTTAGTTCCCATAACCACTAGTCCAATACCTTTGTCAATAACCGTTTGCTCAATTGCTTTATATATTTTTCCATCTGCAATTATTACCTCATTGTCTATGCCATAGGGTTTTAGATATTGTTCAGCAACCTCAACAAGTTTCTTCTCAATTCCTTCCTTTACAACTTTTTTTATGTCAATTTCAATGGGTAAGTCAATGGCAACATTGTATTCATAAGTTTCAATAACGTGGATAAGGTAGACTTTTGATTTTGCCTTTTCAGCGAAGAGACGGGCGAATTCCAGAGCTGCAAGAGAAAACTCAGAGAAATCAATGGGGACCAAGATGGATGACAGGTCAAGATTTGACACTCTATTCATTGTTCCTAATTTTATTCCAAAATTAAGTAAAATGAAACTTGCAGAATCTGAACTTATCTTTAATGAGCAGGGAAGAATTTATCATTTGAATGTTTCTGGAGATGATATAGCAGACATTGTAGTACTTGTTGGAGACCCCGGAAGAGTAGATAAGTTTGTAAAGCACTTTGATAGAGTTGAGGTTGAAAGAAGAAAAAGGGAGTTCAGAACAGTAACGGGAACAATTGGAAAAAAACGAATAACAGTCATTGGAACGGGAATAGGTACAGATAACATTGACATTGTTATGAATGAGTTGGACGTCGCCGTAAATTATGATACGGAAACTCAAACATGGAAACAGAATAGGCGAAAACTAACAGTTATCAGGGCTGGCACAACAGGGGCATTACGGAATGAGATTGGAGCTGGAGACCTTGTTGTGAGCAGTTGGGCAGCAGGGTTTGACAATCTGGCACTATATTATAACTGGGAACCCACACCTGAAGAAAGGGCTCTGAAAACAGCGTTTCAATCTTTCGCTCCTTATGTCCCCACACCTTATTTTATTAAAGCTGATGAGAAACTAGTTAGAAAACTAAAAGGAGAAGGGGTATTTGTGGGCATAACAGCTACTGCCCCAGGGTTTTATGGACCTCAAGGCAGACAGGCTTTCGCACCAATTCGTCATCCTTTGCTTCCTGAAGTGTTACACAAGTTTGAATATCACGGATTGAGATTTACGAATTTTGAAATGGAGACTTCTGCTTTGTTGTTGCTGGCACGATTAATGGGTTGGCAGGCTACCACTATCTGTGTAGCATTGGCAGGGCGCCTCGCTGGAACATTTACAAAAGATTATGATGCTACTATAGAAAAGCTTGTTAGATACACTATTGAGGCAATTGTGCGTTTGTAAAAAAATGTTTTTGTAAATTTGTAAAGTAAATCATAAAATTGACCGGCATGTATAATAAAGTTATTTTAATGGGTAGGGTAGGAATTGACCCAGAAGTCATAGATGTTAATGGTAAAAAGAAGGTTCGTATTAGACTTGCTACTAACAACGTTCAGTATAATCCTCAGGAGAATAGATTTGAAACAGTTTCCACTGATTGGCACACGATTGTATTTTGGGGGGACCGAGCGGAGCGAGTATCTCAAACAGTTAGAAAAGGGGACCTCATCCTTGTGGAAGGACAGCTAAGGACTAGGGAATGGGAAGGACAAGACGGACAAAAAAGATATGCAGTGGAAGTTGTTGTTGATACATATAGGAAAGTAGCCCCAGCCAAGGGAACCGGACAGTCAGAAACACAAGAAAACATTGCTGCACCGGCATTTGAAGATGATACGCCAATAGACCCGGCACTGGGGAACTATACGTCTATTAATGAATTACCTGAGGGTGACACAAAAGATGATTTGCCCTTCTAAGTTTACTGGTGGTTTTCAAAACATAATTGCTGGACCAAGTGGATGGAGGTGGTAGTATAGGGTTCTACGTTCTGGGAATCTTAGTTCTGCTTGTTTTGTCTTCGTTGTTCTCTGGGGGAGAGGTAGCCATATTCTCCTTAAGTCCTGCTAAATGGAAAAAGCTTATCTTAAAGTCGTCAATGGCGAAAACTCTATATCAGTTAAGAGACAAATATCCTCAAAAGCTGTTAGCAACTCTATTGATAGGTAATAATATGGTGAACATAGCTCTTGTATTGTTATTTTTTAGATTATGGGAATCTCTTGAATTACCTATGATATACACGTCTGTACTGGAAGTTGCAGGCACCACTATTGTGATTTTGATTTTCGGGGAGATTGTGCCCAAGGCTACCTCTTATCGGTTCGCAGAACGCGTTATTATGTTGGCTGCCCCTTTTATTTTAACTTCTTGGTTGTTGTTAAAGCCATTTGTATGGGGACTGGTCTCTTTGTTTACCTGGCTAGACAGGTTTATGAAGGAGCCTCCTACGCCTACAGTGGAAATAGAACAATTAATAGAGCACGTACTGCACAAAAACCTTTCTCAGCAGGAAATTAAAATAATAAAGGCTTTATTACGATTTGAGAAAAAAATTGTTAGGACCGTTATGAGGGATCGCACGGAAATGGTTGCTATTCCTGCCTCTGCTGCTGTTGATGAAGTGTTTGATATAATTAAAAAGCATCGCTTTTCCAGATATCCTGTTTATAGAAATTCAAAAGATGACATAATGGGCATCCTAATTGCGAGGGATTTTATTATTGATGTTCTTTTAGATAGCAATGGATATAATAACGGAGGTGGTAGGTGGCATCACTTAGTCAAAGATGCTTTTTTTGTTCCAGAGACCACACCATTGCCAAGGCTTTTAGAGATGTTTAGAAACACACGACAACAAATGGCTATTGTTGTAGATGAATATGGAGGCACTTCCGGATTGGTTACTTTAGAAGACGTCCTAGAAGAGATTGTAGGTGAGATTGTAGATGAATATGACCGTGAGGAACCAGAGATAACCCAACGTGAAGATGGGAAGTGGGAGGTTAAAGGCACCTTGTCACTTAAATATCTGGCTCAGGAACTTGGATTGCCTCCTGATTATTTTGACGAGCTTGAAGGCATTGAGACAGTTGCAGGATTAATTCTTAGTAGATGTGGCTCTCTTCCTGAGAATGAGCAGCAAATACAATACAAGGACCTTGTTTTTACTATTAAAACCAAGACAAGAAGAAGGATTCAGAAGGTAATAGTTGAATTGGCTACACAGGATTTAGAAAAGGAAACTTTAGATGAAAAAAGTGATTAACGGAGTTATAGAAGTTTCTGGATTGAGATATTTTGTGCCTATTGGCTACTATACACATGAGCATTCCTTCCCAGTAGAAGTTGAAATTGGCTTTAAGATATTTGTAAATTATCCAGAAGAACATAGGATAAATGACTTGGAAGATACAGTGAGCTATGAACCTTTTATAGATGTTATAACTCAAGTGTTGAGGGAACCTAAACCATTAATAGAACAGATTGCATTTGCTATTAAAGATGAGTTTAGTAACATAGTGAAAGATAGGAAATTCAAAATTGGAATAAAAGCCTTTGAAATTACTGTTGAAAAGAAAGAGATATTAATTCCAAGTCCTGCTATAGCACCTAAAGCTAAAGTAACTATTAGATGGGAAGTGTAAAATAGGGGTATTGAGTTTGATGCTCAGGAGCGGAATGTCTTTCACGATGGGGTTTCCTCCTCTCTTTGTTTTTTAAATCGTTCTATGTCGCCAAAGATTTCTTCTAAAGCCTTTTCTTTAACTTTTTGTTCAAGCTCAGCAGATAAGTCTGGATTCTGCTTGAGGAATTTCCGAACGTTATCCTTGCCCTGCCCCAGTTTCTTGCCATTGTAGCTGAACCAAGACCCACTCTTTTGAATTATCCCATATCTAACCCCTAAATCAATAATCTCACCCTCCTTGGAAATGCCCTCTCCAAAGAGTATGTCAAACTCAGCAGTTTTGAAAGGGGGCGCCACTTTATTCTTAACAACTTTTGCTTTTACCCTATTTCCAACAACCTTATCCCCTTCTTTTATTTGGCTGATCCTTCTGAGGTCTATCCTTACAGAGGAATAGAATTTCAGTGCATTGCCCCCTGTGGTAACTTCAGGATTCCCAAACATCACACCGACCTTCTCCCGTAGCTGATTTATGAATATGCATACTGTTTGGGTCTTTCCTATCAATCCTGTTAGTTTTCTTAAAGCTTGGGACATCATACGGGCTTGAAGCCCCACGTGAGCATCGCCCATGGCACCTTCTATTTCAGCTCTTGGAACAAGGGCTGCAACCGAGTCAATGATAATTAAATCAACGGCTCCCGATTTAATAAGGGTCTCAGCAATGGTTAGTGCCTGCTCTCCATAATCAGGTTGGGATACCAGCACATTATCTATATCAACCCCAAGCTTTTGAGCGTAGTATGTATCAAAGGCATGTTCCGCATCAATAAATGCTACTATACCTCCTTGTTTCTGTGCCTCTGCCATAGCATGTATTGCAAGA
>JAJRPU010000018.1 GCA_024280615.1 Bacteroidota bacterium
AACAAGAAAAAGAATTTGCTTGAACAATTCGGACTCACAATTTTTGCTATAATAGACAGGGTTCCCTTTGCTAATCCCACAGATGCAAAGGAAAGATTGCTCAATTCTATTAGAGCATCCTTTGAAATAACAGGAAAAGTTATCATAATACATAAAAACAAAGAACTATTTTTTAGCCATAACATAGAAACATCAACAAAACATTTTCCGCCTCCGTCAGAAGACCTGTTTAGTTTCACAAGTCCACAAGGTGCCTGTCCTAAATGTAACGGTTTTGGAAACATTCTTGTCTTGGACAAGGAAAAGATTTTTGATTATTCCAAGAGCCTACTTGGTGGTGCCATAAGACCGTGGCGTTGGCAGTATTATCACTTCCTTGAAGATATAGTATGGTTTGCAGAAAAAAAAGGTATAGACATACGAAAGCCGTTCGGACAATTAAGCGAAGAAGAACAGAATCTTATTTGGTATGGCGACTTTGCAGAAGGCATAATGGGTGTAAAAGAATTCTTTGAAACCCTTGAATCTGCTCGCTATGACGTCAGTGCCCGAGTGACCCTTGCTAAATATAGGACTGCGGTGCCGTGTCCTTCCTGCAAAGGTGCCCGATTGCGTCCAGAAGCACTGGCATACAAAATTCACGGATATTCTATAAGCGACCTGCTAAAACTAAGCATTGAAGACCTGCACAAGTTAATTAAATCATGGGAATTCCCCCCAGAACAAGAAAAATTGGTCAGGGTCATCAGGGAAGAAATTGTTTCTAGAACACAGCATTTGCTTGATTTAGGCTTAGGATATTTAACCCTTGACAGGGAAACCAGAACTTTGTCTGGCGGTGAGATGCAACGGATTCAGTTAGCTAGATTCATGAAATCGTCTTTGATACATACTTTATTTGTGCTTGACGAACCAAGTGTTGGGCTCCATCCAGCGGATACAAGCCGACTAATCAAAGCCCTGCATAGGCTCAGAGACCTGCGAAACACTATAATCGTTGTTGAACACGACCAAGACGTTATTGAATCAGCAGACTATGTTATTGAGTTGGGACCGGGTAGTGGACGCAATGGCGGTCAAGTGGTGTTCGCTGGAACAGTTGATGAATTAAAGCAGTCAGAAACAAGCCTTACTGGAAAATACCTATCAGGTAAACTAAATATCGGAAAAATAATTCCTGAAATAGATGGTGAGCCACAGGGCTTTTTCCATATCAAAAGTGCTTCGCTAAACAACCTGAAAAACATTGATGTTAATATTCCCTATGGTAGAATAACCGTTATCAGTGGTGTTAGTGGGTCCGGGAAAACATCCTTAGTGAAGGGACTGCTCTACCCTGCTTTGCTTGGCGAAATGCCAGATGAACTGGAGGGGTTTGAGATTTCAGGAGATATTCCAGATTTTCAGGTTGAATTAATGGACCAGGGCTTCACGTATAAAAGTCGTCGTTCCTCTCCTGTTACTTACATAAAGGTTTTTGATAAGATCAGAAAGTTATTTGCGTCTACGCCACAAGCCCGCCAGCAAGGAATTAAAGAATCTTATTTTTCTCCCAATACGGCAGGTGGCAGATGCGAAACATGTCAGGGCGAAGGCTTCATAAAAGTTGAAATGCAATTCCTCGCTGATGTGGAACTGGTCTGCGAAGATTGCAATGGCACAGGCTTCCAACAATTCATTTTGGATATTAAACTAAATGGTAAAAACATTCACGAAGTTTTGAATATGACCATTGACGAAGCCATTGAGTTCTTTGCTGGTGAAGAAGACATAATCAAACCTTTGAAAACCATCCAGCAAGTCGGATTAGGGTATTTGCTATTAGGACAATCCCTAACAACTCTTTCTGCCGGTGAAGCCCAACGTCTAAGAATGGCTCGGTATCTGAACATAGTCAAACAAAAACCCACTGTCCTGATCTTTGATGAGCCAACTATCGGACTACATCCAGCAGACATAGAGAAATTGCTTAACGCATGGAAGACGCTTATAGAAAGGAATCCTAACGTAACGATAATAGTTATTGAACATAATCTTGACGTTATCTGGAATGCCCACTGGATGATTGAGCTGGGACCGGGCAGTGGACCAAAAGGCGGAAAAATCATATTCACTGGAAAGCCAGAAGAATCCATAGGAAATTCAAACTCCGTAACAGGTAAATATCTCGCCAAGCACGTTAAGAAATTGCAAAAAGCTGAAGCATAAAGCATCATTTCCCGTTTATAAATTAAATTGTTAATTTTACTATTGTAGTAGCAATTGGGAAGCGATGAACACACGTCTGCTAATAACGTTGTTTCTAACACTTGGTTCTTTCGCTCAACCTTCTTTCCTTCAATTAGACAATTCTATCCGTGTCTTCAAAAACAACAGATGGCTTGACAATCCATTTGGTGGCGGGCTAAACGCCCCCATGTTCTTTCAAGGATTTATTGACAAAGACACATTTCTAGACATTATAATTTATGATTTGAGTGCACAAAACTATCTGTGGTTTGAATTTGAAGAGAATAAATGGAAGCAAAAGTTCACATGGACAGGCTCTTTCCCTCCCACTCATCACTTCGCCAGATGGGTAGATATAAATAAAGATTCTCTGCTTGACCTTATTACCACGTTCTCATATTACGGCACTGGTGCCTACCAATTCACTGTCTACTATAACACTTCTCCCGGGTCGGACACACTTTCTTTCACTAACGGCGACACTATCCCCAGCATAATGCGATATGGATATGAAATCCCAGGAATTCTTGATTTTGACTATGACGGCGACCTTGATATGATTATTTTCAAATTAACACGGCTTGAATACTATCAGAACGTAGCGATGGAAAGCCTTTCCCGTGATGATACGCTTATATGGGTCTTGAGGGATAGTACTTTTGGATTGCTTGCTGAAGACCCCTCTTCATGCTCTATATTTCTTTATGATACAGTGTGGAATTTCAACTTAAGACATACAGGGGGCTATGTAACTGCTTTTGATATAAACAATGATAGCGTTCCAGAGATTTTTCATGGGGATGTTGCCTGCCACACACTCAATGTGTTCCACGGACATTGGGACTCATCACATTCTCCTGCCAAATTCATTATTACTGATTCAATCATTGGCTATCCAATTCCACACAGGTGCCTTATGAGATTGACTCCCGGGGCATACTTCATTGACTATGACCGCAGTGGACGAAAACAAATGGTTGTTGCTCCGGCAACCGCATCCCCAGCAGCAATAGATATAAAAAACGTGTTTTATTATGTGGATACTTCTTCAACCGACAGTGCTAAATTTATTCTTATTGATAGCTCCCTATTTGTTGGCGAAATGATTGACATTGGTGAGGGTGCACGTCCAGCTATTGAGGATGTTACAGGCGACGGAATCCCTGACATACTACTTGCTCCATATAACAGAAACTCTCCCGTTGTACAAGAGAATTACACTTCCATAGTGCTCTATAGAACAATGCCTACTAACCCAATTACATTAATGCACATTTCAGACGATTGGGATTCCTCCGGTGCCAAACTTGCTTTCCAAATGAAAAGGCTTGCTATTGCCTTTCACGATTTTGATGAAGATGGCGACAGGGATATGTTAATAGGCAATGCTTCAAACATTTTGTATTACGGCGAGAACGTAGCCTTGCCGGGCGAACCAGCCACTTTCGTAATTAATCTCTCCGCTCCTTTTATGCAAGTAAGTAACGTGAATACATTAACGCCATATTTCTTTGATATTGACGGTGATGGTGACGAAGACCTGCTTTTAGGCACAAACCTTGGGAATATAGTGGTTTATGAGAACAGAGATGGCGGGTTTTTCCTGAAAACAGGCTCTTTTCATAACATAAATGTTAGACTTCCTGAGTTATTTGAGGGATTCTCTGTTCCAGCTGCTGCTTGCCTTGACTCAACAGGCTTGCCTTATTTATTCGTGGGTTCCTATCACGGTATGGTTTATGTCTATCAAAGCATTGACTCCTTCCTTGACGATGATAAAACTGTTGTGGACATTGAACTGATTGATTCTTTCAATCCCGGCTTGGGCATACACGTATTTCCCACTTTCGGCGATATAGACACTAATGGCGTTCCGGACTTGGTGATAGGTGGCTACGGCGGCGGAATAAGAATTTATCGCAATCTTACCCCTCCGGAAAAATATAAATCATGCCCCTTGAGAATCCCCTCCGATAATCCCCCTAATAACAACAACGATTCATCTCAAACAACCAACCCTCCTGACTCCACATACCTCCTCCCTCCCCCTTCGCCCACTGCAAAAATTCTCTACGCCTCCCCTTCTCACCTTACCATACAATTAGCATCTCCTTTCATACCACGAACAGCACAACTGATACTTACGCAAATAGATGGAAAAATAATAATCAAAGAAGACCTCATTATCTCACAACATTATCATACCGTTTCCTTCCCCGTCAACTTAGCATCTGGAACTTATAATCTTTGGTGGCAAATAGGAAATACAAAGGGCAGAACAGTTATTCTTGTTTTTCCTCGGTGACCTCCTCCACTCGCTTTATAGTCCCATATCCAATAGCGGCCCCCTTGCCAAGGCTAATGTAATCAGGCAGGAAAACGTTTGCAGTAAAGATAACATTAAATGAAAGTGTTGGCTCTCCTTTGAAAGAAACCTCACGAACATTTTCTATATTCTCTATATCAACGTCCAATTGCTTATCTACGAACCAGTTGAGACCCTTTGCAAAAGATAAGATATTACCTGTTAAAATTCTTTCAAGCAATAATTTACGTTGCTCTTCATCGCCCCCATTGTATTTAACATGGTTTTCATCATTAAGGGCTAACCAACACCTTAGTGTATATCGCCATTTCCTATCGTCCCACACGTTGAGTAGATGATGTTTAAGATAAACCTCCTCTACTTTAACTTCCAGGCTGTTCTTACCAACTTCAATAGAGAACGGAAGTTGTGTAAGCAGAAACAAGAGAAGGTCAATACCGTCTTCCAAAGCGATAATTGTCGGCCTGTTTTTCACACATTTATATTGCAGAATCGGGTAATTCCGTTTAAGGCGATGGGCATTATCTTTCCAAAATTTAACATATCCTTCGTGCTCTTCTATCTTCCGTTTTAATTGCATTCTAAATTGTGGAATATCACATGCGTTAAGGGACCCAGCCAAGTAAAGGCGAGCATAACGTATGTGCTTCATGGAAGGCTCATTTATTTGTGTTGTTTTTTCTACAAACATTTAATAGCCAAATTCTTTTAAGGTTTTCATTTAACACATTTTTTACAAAAATAGAACATTTAGATGTTTCACTTCTTTTCCACAAGGTCCTCCTGAAAATTAGCAACATTTCTCACATAATGTGTATACGATAATCATACGTAAAGGGTTTCAATTAACTCTTTCAAACAGGCATATATGTTTTTCCCTTTTGCTTTATACTCTTCCATCACTAAGTATAAACAAACCAGCAAGTATTACTCATCTGCCTTCCTGCTTTTTATGGAAGCAGGGGCAAGAACCTTATATTCAAATAGATATTTCTTGATTTTACGTAATGCCTTTCTATGTAGTTGTCTTATTCGCTCAGGTGACAAATTTAATTCTGAAGCTATCTCTCTTATAGTCCACTGCCCACCTCCATTAAGACCATAAAGGTTCTTGATAATAAACGCTTCTCGGTGGTCCAGCCTATCAAGCAATTTAAGAATCGCTTCCCTAAGGGATTTTCTGGATACTTCCCCTTCTACGTCTGTGTCGCTCTTAAGAATATGTTCAAGAGTCAGTTTCTCGTCTTCTGTTTGTGCTTCATTTATTGAGACGATTGGTCTGGACAGGGCTATATTTACTGCCTGTGGCGAAATACCCAATTCTTCAGCAATATCTTCTGAAGATGCTGGTCTGCCCAGCTCTTGTTCCAATTGTTGAGCCGTTTCTAAAATGCGTGTCGCACTTGTTCCCCGGTGCAGATTCACATGATTATGTTGAGCAATGAGGTTAAGAATAGCTTGTCTTATCCACCAGACGGCATAAGAAATAAACTTAAAGCCCCTTGTCTCATCAAAATTCTCAATAGCCTTAATGAGTCCAAGATTACCCTCGCTAATCAAATCGTCAAGCGGAATTCCACTTGACATATATTGTTTCGCTACTGACACAACGAATCGCAGATTAGCTCTGATAAGCCTGTCCCGGGCTTCTTGGTCTCCTTCCTTAGCAGCTCTTATAAGACGCAACTCTTCTTCTGGCGTAAGAACCTCCTCACGAGACAATTCTTTCAAGTAAAGGTTAAGAGCAATGCTATCTCGTGGCGTAATCCTCTTCGCTATTTTTAGTTGCCTGAGAGACATGTCTCCCTTAATTTAACGGTTAGTTCCTGTGTTCAAGATTGTTTTTAAGAACTGTCTCATTTTACCCATATTATTAAGATGCATTTTGACAAAAGAAGGTTGCATCTGATTGCACAAGACTGCACATAACAATCATTTCCCGCAACAGTATAACTTTGTTAGAAAATAGGATGTAAATGGGTATAGCATTTGTGTTTCCCGGACAAGGTTCTCAGTTTGTCGGGATGGGAAAAGAGCTGTATGAATCAGACGAGAGAGCACGGCAACTGATGGACCTGGCAAATGAGATTCTGGGATATGACCTGTTAAAAATAATGATTGAAGGTGACGAAGAAACCCTCAAACAGACCAGACACACCCAACCGGCTATATTCCTGCACTCTATAGCCTCCTTGCAAGGAATCACTGAATCTCCTGATGCAGTGGCTGGACATTCCCTTGGTGAGTTCTCTGCATTGGTGGCTGCCGGTGTCCTGCCTTTTGAAGATGGTTTAAGACTTGTTCAAATAAGGGCTGAGGCAATGGATGAGGCTTGCCAGCTGGAACCCACCACGATGGCTGCCATCATAGGGCTTGAAGACGAAGTTGTTGAAGAGATTTGCGGTATTGCAAGCAAAGAATCAGGGGAGACGGTTGTCCCGGCAAACTATAATGCTCCCGGACAATTAGTAATTTCCGGGCACGTGAAAGCCGTGGAAAAGGCTGTCGAATTGGCTAAGGAAAAGGGTGCTCGTAAAGCAGTTATTTTGGCAGTAAGCGGAGCTTTCCATTCTCCTTATATGGAACCGGCACGTCAGAAACTGGCTTCAGCCATAGACAAACTAACTTTCAATAAGCCTAAGGTCCCAGTGTATCAGAATGTTACTGCTCAACCTGAAAAAGACCCGGGCAGGATAAAGGAAAATCTAATTATTCAACTGACTAATCCAGTAAAGTGGAAGCAAACTATCTTGAATATGAAATCCAATGGGATTGACGAGTTCAAAGAAGTGGGACCCGGTAAAGTATTAACAGGCCTAATAAGGAGAATTCTGAGATAATGCTGAAGGTTTCCGTATCTGGAATTAGAGGAATCTTTGGTGAGGATTTAACTCCTGAGGTTGTTGAGAGTTGGGTGAAGGCATACGCCCTCTGGCTCAAAGAAAAATATCCAGACAGGGAAGGCTGGGCTATAGTCATTGGTTCAGATGCCCGACCCTCCAGATTCCCTATTAAGCACATGATTGTATCCATAATGCAATGGATGGGCATAACTGTATATGACGCCGGATTAATTCCGACCCCTACGGCAGGAATAACCATTAGGAACCTGAAGGCTGAAGGAGGCATAATGGTTACTGCCAGTCACAACCCAGAAGAATGGAATGCTCTCAAGTTCTTTAATGCTGAAGGTGAATTTTTAAGTCAAGAAGACATAGAAAGGTTAAAAGCACTCTTAAATGCTAAGCCTAAATATGCAACATGGGGTTCCATAGGACAATATGTTAGATACACTGAAGCCCTTGACTTGCATATTAAAGCAATCACTTCGCATTCATTGGTTAAGTTGTCTCAAATTGAGAAGCAACAATTTCGCATTGTTGTTGACCCTGTTAATTCAGTTGGTGCCATAGCCATTCCGAAACTATTACGTGAATTGGGGGTTGCGGTAGTTGAACTAATTAACGACCATCCACCGGGACTGTTTGCCCACAAGCCTGAACCGCTGGAAGAAAACCTGCAGGATTTAATGAAAGCCGTCAGGAAACATAAGGCTGATTTAGGGATTGCCGTTGACCCTGATGGCGACAGGCTAGCCCTCGTAACAGAAGCGGGAACATATTTTGGTGAGGAATACACCCTTGTTGCGGCAGCTGATTATGTCCTTAATCACAAAAAAGGTCCTGTGGTGTCCAACGTGGCATCTTCTATGGCTCTGAAAAAGGTAGCCGAGAAATACGGTGTTCCATATTATAGTGCTCCGGTTGGCGAAATAAATGTAGTGCGAAAGATGAAGGAAGTGGGTGCGGTGATTGGCGGTGAAGGGAACGGTGGCGTTATATTCCCGGACATACACTATGGTCGCGACGCCCTAACTGGAATCGCTTTAATCCTCTCTGGCTTGGCTGAAAAGGAAATATATCTAAGTGAATGGAAGAAAAAATTACCACATTTTGAAATGGTCAAGGAAAACATACACATTAGCGAATCAATCAATATTGAGGAATTCGTTCAGAAACTAATTGTACAACTCAAGCCTGCAGAGGTTGACAGGACAGACGGCGTTAAACTCCTGTGGGAAGATAGTTGGGTTCTAATTAGGGAATCAAACACTGAGCCGCTATTGAGAATTTATGCTGAGGCTCCAACGAAAGAAAAAGCCCTTGCTTTCGTTTCTAAGGTAAAGCAACTTATTCAATAAATCCAAAAAGTATTTGCTATGGGAAATAAAGAGTTTTGGTCTGCATCCAAGATTAGAGCCACTTTCCTTGAGTTCTTCAAGGGCAAGGACCATCTGATTGTGCCTTCAGACCCTATTGTGAGACACGGCGACCCAACGCTTATGTTCACAAACGCTGGAATGAACCAGTTCAAAGACGTCTTCTTGGGATACAAGGAACCGCCTGCCCCACGGGTTGCCAACACACAACGATGCCTGCGGGTCTCCGGGAAACATAACGACCTTGAACAGGTTGGATACGACGGCTATCACCACACTATGTTTGAAATGCTTGGCAACTGGTCATTTGGCGACTATTTTAAGCGAGAGGCTATCCATTGGGCTTGGGAACTGCTCACAAAAGTTTATAAAATCCCGAAAGACAGGCTATATGCCACATATTTTGGCGGTGAAAGGGGGATAGAACCAGACCTTGAAACAAAGGAGATTTGGAAGGAAATACTTCCCGAGGACAGGATTCTGCCCTTCGGAATGAAGGACAACTTCTGGGAAATGGGGGACACGGGACCTTGTGGTCCCTGCACGGAAATACATATTGACTTGCGTCCGGAAGAAGAACGTCAGAAAATCAAAGCACAAGAACTAATCAACCAAGACCATCCCTTCGTTATTGAACTATGGAACTTGGTGTTCATACAATTCAATCGCAAGGAAGACGGCACTCTGGAACGCTTAAAAACACACTATGTTGACACCGGAATGGGCTTGGAACGGCTGGCTATGGCTCTTCAAGGCGTTGATGAAACGTATAAAACAGACCTGTTCACACAGCTAATTCAATTTGTGGAAGAACATGCAGGTGTTTCCTACGGGGAAAACGAGAAGACCACGGTAGCTATTCGGGTTGTTGTGGACCATATCAGGGCTGTTGCATTTGCTATTGCAGACGGGGCTCTTCCTGCAAGCACCGGTCCGGGATATGTAGTCAGACGACTGCTTCGCAGGGCAGTGAGATACTATTATCAATATCTGGAAATCAAGGAACCATTCCTGTATAAACTATTGCCAATTCTTGTGAAACAATTTGAGAATGTCTTTCCGGAAATAAAGAAGCAAGAGCATTTTGTAGCAATGGTCATTAAAGAAGAAGAAGCACAATTCTTAAAAACACTTTCTGTTGGACTCAAGCGATTTCAAGAGGTTGCGGAGGCATCCCGCCAATCGGGCATCATTTCCGGAAAACACGTATTTGAACTGTATGACACTTATGGCTTCCCGCCTGACCTAACTGATTTGCTTGCCAGAGAAAAAGGCTTGAAGATAGACCTTGAAGGGTTCCATCAACACATGGCTGAACAGAGAGAACGGGCTCGTAAAGCACAACAACAGAAAATAAGCGACTGGTACATCGTTAAAGAGAAAGAGCCTGAATTCGTGGGATATGACACGCTGGAAACAGAAACCAAAATACTCAGATGGCGGGAAGTGGAAGATAAGAAAGGGAAAAAATATCACATTGTTCTTGAGAAAACACCGTTTTATGCAGAGGGAGGCGGTCAAGTGGGAGACAAAGGCGTTTTGAAAACTTCAAAAGGAGACATAAAAGTTCTGGACACTCAAAAGGAAATGAACCTTATTTATGTGATTACAGAGGACTTGCCCCCTGTTGATGAATCAGTTGTTGCCATCGTGGACACTGAGAAGCGGAAGCGTGCCGAGCAACACCATAGTGCTACACACCTACTACACGCTACACTGAGGAAACTGCTTGGTCCACATGTCCAACAAAAAGGTTCCTATTTGGACGACCAATACCTGCGATTTGACTTTTCGCATCCCAAGCCACTAACTAAGGAAGAACTCAAAGCAATTGAAAAACTGGTCAATCAGAAGATTCAGGAAAACATTCCGTTAAAGGAGTACAGAAACATTCCCATTTCGGAAGCCCTTGCGATGGGAGCCCTCGCCTTCTTCGGCGAGAAATACGGCGAGCGGGTCAGGGTCGTCGTCTTTGACCCGGAATTTAGCATTGAGTTATGTGGTGGGACACACGTTAAAGCAACTGGTGAAATAGGCATATTTAAAATCACTTCAGAAAGTGGTGTGTCGGCAGGAATCAGGCGTATAGAAGCCCGGGCTGGGATGTCCGCCTTAGAACTAATCCAACAACAGGATGTACTCTTATCGCAACTAAGAAAAACTTTCAAGAGCCCAGATATATTAAAAGCCGTTGAGAACCTGCAAAATCAAGTGAAGACCCTCAAAAAAGAAAAAGAGAAACTCGCAGAAGAGATACTCAAAACCCATATGGAAGACATTAAAAACAAAGCGATTGACCTTAATGGAGCAACCCTGTTCACAGGAGTTATCCCACTTTCACCGGACCAAGTTAAAAAGGCTGTTTTCCAACTGAGAAAGAAACCTAATGCTATTGTTGTTCTGGGGTCCACAGGTAGTCCTAAAGGGGCTCTGTTCATTGCCGTGTCGCAAGACTTTACATCTAAAATCAATGCCTCTGAACTAATTAAAGAATTTGGTTCCAAGATAGGGGCATCGGGAGGCGGTAAACCTCATTTCGCTCAGGCGGGAGGGGCAGACCCAACGAAGATAAATGAAGCAGTGGAACAAATAGCACAACATATCATCAATCTTCTAAAAGCATAAACTCAGCATGGATACACTATTCTGGAAAGACCTTATTACCGTAACCATGACCCTTTTCGCTATTATTGATATAATAGGTAATCTTCCAATATTTATAGATTTATACCGCACTTGGGGTGCAATACCTCACATTAGAACAACTATCTATTCCGTAGGGTTCATGGTTGCTTTCTGGCTGGCAGGAGATTCAATCCTTGCCCTTGTGGGAATTGATGTCCATTCCTTCGCCATCGCCGGTGCAATAGTGATTTTCATAATTGCAATTGAAATGATTCTGGGAGTTCACATATTCAAAGACGACGGCACCACCGGCAAAGATTCCGAAATGTCAAGAGCTATGGTCCCTCTCACCTTCCCACTAATCGCCGGACCGGGAACACTAACAACAATCCTATCCCTAAAAGCACACTATAACAACACAATCATCCTCATAGGCATCCTGATAAACATGGCAATAATCTGGATTGTGCTTAGCCTAATCCCTCACATGCAAAAATTTATTAAGCCGGGAGTCTTAGCTGTACTAAGAAGGCTGTTTGGAATAGTCCTTATGGCTATCGCTGTGAAAATGTTCCTTGGCAATCTGTTTCAATTATTGAGAAGTTTGTGAAGGGTTTGAACACAGAATCTCCAGAGTCCTTTTAAACCACGGTGTTGCACAGAGATACTGTGTTAAGTTCCCAAATAAGTATTACATTGTTTGCTTTTATTTTCATTAACAGTAAGCAAGAACAAAAAAAGTACTATATAGTTTATTCCATACATACAAATCCCGTATTGCACATTAGTAACCCGGCATTGATATGGCTTAAAAGAGGTGTTTGGGTTTTAATCTTTCAGAGTAGTATATATAACTATATGCTAAATCCTTATCTAGATAATTCATCTTCTGCCATTCTGGCAAAATCAGTAATGTTCGCTTTAAGACTAAAGACATTATCATAACCCATTTGTCTGAGAATCTGTGTTAAGTAACCGCTTGTGTTTCCTGTGTTGCAAAACAGGACTACTGTCTTATCTTTTGGGATTTCGTTAATTCGTTGTTCAAATTCTGCAGCGGGAATTATTTTATGCGGGACTGCCTCGGCACGTAGCATTGCATTTCCTCTGACGTCAATCCAGACCACATCGTCCCTTTTGAGCCACTGTCTTGCCTCCTCTAAATCTATCTCGTAAGGTTTCTTAAAAAATCTAAACATCGTGCATGGAATTTTGTAATTAAATCGCTTTATTTCAGTAAGTGTCTTCGGTTGTTTTTTATTAGTAGTTGGCTGAATAGCTAATGTTTCCCAAGTGTTTTGTTTCAGGTCAATAATAAGCAGTTTGCTATCCAGCCCTTCCAAGCCTGTGATATATTTAATGGCTTCTGAAGCCTGAAAGGTTCCAATTAGTGCTGGCAGGCTTGCCAAAACGCCTATTTCAGAGCAAGATATGTAAGAGAAATCTGGTTCAGGGAAAATGTCCCTATAAGTTATTTTACTTTTTCCGCTAAATAGGGCGACCTGTCCTGTGAACCGCTCTGCTGCACCAAACACAACAGGAATATCCATAACGTAGCCATAGTCAGACAAGAGATAATGTGTTCCGGCGTTGTCAGAGCAATCTATGATTATGTCTGGCTTTCCAACAAGACTATCAATGTTTGCAGGCGACACAAATTCTGTGCGTGCTATAACTGTAATGTCATGATTTATTTCTTGGATTTTTTCTGCGGCAACTTTTGCTTTAGGCTTGCCAATGTCCCTATCTGAATAAATGGGTTGTCTGTTTAGATTTGACAGTTCTATTTTGTCTCCGTCAATTATAGTGATTTTTCCAAATCCTGCTGAAGCCAGAATGGGCAGTGCACCGGAAGCCAGTCCACCGGCTCCCACTACCACTACTGAACTATTAGACACCTTTAACTGTCCGTCTTTGCCTATCCCTTCCAAATTAACGTGAGACAAATGTCGTTCCAAGTTTATCATAGCCACTGAAAATAACGCAATGCTATTTGAATTTAAGTTTTAAGCCGACAATTGGAATAAGCGGCAACTGATAAACAATATCTCCCGTGACTCTGTTGACATAAAAAACATTTCTACGGTTATATGCATTGAACAGGCTAAAGTAAGATATAAGAGTTGCCCTATGGGAAAGGAAGAATCTATATTCTGCATGCAGGTCAAGGCGATGATAAGGTGGCAAGCGATACTTATTATAGTTCTTCTCGTCAAGTATAATTCCAGGGTTGAAATCACCTGTAATGTAGTCGTCTGTGATGCCTCCTGGAAAGTCATATTGCGGATAGAATCCTGCTGTTGGTGTGTAGGGAAGTCCTGAACCAAACATCCACCGTGCAGAAAACATCCACTGTTTTGCTTTTCCTGCCTCGTAGGAAATAAGCAGATTGGTGTAGTGCCTTCGGTCAAACCAAGGAAAGTATTCCCTTATACCATCGTTGCGAATGACGTAAGTAAACACATAGCTTGCCTGTGTCCAGAGCCTATTAACACGATATGCAATCATAATGTCAAATCCAGTAGCGTAACCGTCTTCAACAATGTAATCTGGGTCTGTTGGGAACATTTTATATCTGTTAACAGAAAAGAGTCTAAAGAATTTTTTATAGAATGTTTCTATGTTAACTTCCAAGTTTTGCATAGGTTCCCATTCAGTGCCTGCAATAACGTGGAAAGCACTTTGCAAATTTGAATTTATAGGTTTTCCTTGCCACTGCAAGGTCCCTTCTGGCAGATTAAGAAAACCAACAAATAGTTGAGTTATTTCCACATCAGAAACCGTGGTGAAAAGGCTTTGAGTATATATTCCCGTAGCCATCTTGAAGCGTAGTTTATCAGAGTAGTTATATTTCGTAGAAAGGCGTGGTTCTGGTAACAGGTATCCTCCAGTGGCATAGTAATGTAACCTAAACCCTGGCTCAAATATAAATTTTTGTTTCCAATTACGTCGTGCTTTTATGTAAAGGACTAATTCCGAGACGTTTCTCCTATATGTAATGCGTTGATTAAAAATATTAAAGAATTCCAGTTCCGAAGAGTATCCTTGCATAGTAACTCCATATTGCAATAGGCGACGTTCGGCTCCGTGATACTGGACAAAAATTTCGGCGAGGAAGCTAGATAGCACACTCAAAGACGGTTTTGAATTAGGAACCTGCATAATTGACTGATACTTACTATATCCAAGGACTCCCCCGAGCAGGAACCGTGTTCCGGGCGGTGACACAACGAAATTGACTCCTCCCCCTGAATTTTTCCAAGCGTATTGAGCATCTGGAAAACCTACAGAATCACTAAAGTTAAACCAGAAACCAGATACCCGACTACCCTTTTTGCTACGAAGCGTCATCTTCCCAAAGAAATCAAGAAACCGATAGGGTAAATTACCACTGTCAATAAAGGAATATACTTTAGGTGCCACTGCATCAAGCCGACTTACTTGACTTCCAAAAACTATTCCCGAACCATGCTTATTAAATGGTAGAGAGAACCAGGCATCCGAGACAAACGGATTAATAGCCACGCCTCCATTAAACCGTTTACGAGGTTCCAGACTTTTTATATCTAAGACTGCCGAGAGCCTGCCCCCATATTCCGCATTAAATCCACCTGTGTAGAGAGTAACCGACCTGATAATATCACTCTGGAAAACAGAAAACAATCCGAGAGAATGTTGGTACTGGAATATTGGCACTCCATCCAGTAGTGTAAGGGTTTGCACGGGTGTCCCTCCCCGGATAAAAATTTGGCCTCCCACGTCTCCTGTTGAAACAACTCCCGGCAGGGTCTGTAGATATTGAATTATATCCTGTTTCCCTATTGAGGGAAGTCGTTTTATTTGCGTTGGGCTTATTCTGAACATTGACGTTCTTGCCTCCTGAAGTGCTTGCTGTCTTGCCGTAGTTATTGTTATTGTTTTAAGTTTTACTGACGTAGTTTTAAGATTAAAGCGCTTAGTAACAACCTGCCCAGCCTTTAACGTTATTTGTTCTTTTAATGTGTCGTATCCAATCATAAATGCAAGCAGTGTGTATGTCCCTGGTTTCAAAGTGAAAGCAAAGAATCCCTCGTCATTAGTTAAGGTAACACTTCCAGTTTCTTTAATCATAACATAGGCAAAGGGAAGAGGTTCAGCAGTCTCTTGGTCAAAAATAAAGCCTTTTAAATAAGAATCTTGGGCTTGGGCAATGAAAGTTCCAAACCATAAGAAGAGAACTCTGAAAAATTTATTCAATGCAAGCTTATCCATTGCTACATTTTAGGATTTCACAATATCAGTTCACCGGCTCCTTGTCTTATTACAACTGGTTCATCACCGGTTAGGTCTACCACTGTCGTGGGCGTTGTTCCCCTTGGTCCCGCATCAACAACTATATCCACAATCTTTCCATATCTTTCAAAGATTTCCATAGGGTCGGTCATATATCCTTTAATTTCATCTTCTTCATCATATAAGGAAGTAGTGATCAGTGGCTCACCCAATTCTTCAACTATGGCTATTGGAACTGGATCATTAGGAATCCTGATTCCTATGGTGTGTCGTCTATTAAGGAAAGTTCTGGGTATTTTAGCCGAGGCAGGAAGGATAAAAGTGAAAGGACCAGGCAGATGCTTCTTCAGAAGTCTAAAAGTTGACTTATCCATTGGCGAAACATACTCTGATACTTGAGAAAAATTATCACAAATGATAGAAAATGTTGCTTTAGCAGGCTCAATACGCTTCAACTCACACAGCCGTTCAATGGCATCCTTCCTTGAGAAAGCTACACCCATGGCGTACACACTATCCGTTGGAAAGATTGCCACTCCTCCTTCCTTAAGAATCTCAGCAACCTGTTGAATTTTCCTTTTCTGTGGTGACTGTGGATAAACAACTATTCTCTGTCCCATTGACAACTATTTTAACTGTTGTTTATGTAGTAATCAATTTTGCTGTTTAGCTAATTCCACTGCCAATTTTGCTGCTTCATCAAATCCTGTTGTGTAATGAACGTTAAGTCCAGATTGTTCAATTATCTCCCTTGCCAAATCGGCATTTGTTCCCTGCAACCGAACCACTACTGGAACAGGGACCCCGCCCATCTCTTCCACCGCTTGAACAATTCCCTTCGCAACTCGGTCACCACGAACTATTCCACCAAAAATGTTAACAAGGATTGACTTAACGTTTGGATCCCGCAAAATGAGTTCAAATCCCACTTTAACTGTTTCTGGGGTTGCTTTTCCACCCACATCAAGGAAATTAGCGGGTTCTCCACCATGATATTTAATCAGGTCCATGGTTGCCATTGCCAAGCCTGCCCCGTTAACCATGCATCCAACAAATCCATCCAGTTTAACAAAACTCAAGCCATGTTTAGACGCTATGACCTCCGCAGGGTCTTCCTCTTCAATATCTCGCATTTCGGCTATGTCAGGGTGTCTGAACAGGGCATTGTCATCTATTTGCACCTTGGCATCCACAGCTATCAACCTGCCGTCACTGGCTTTGAGCAACGGATTAATTTCAATAAGTGAAGCGTCAAGAGTGGTAAATGCTTTATAAAGCCCCTGAAGCATATTAACCATATCCTTGAATGCTTGTCCCTTCAAACCAAGATTGAATGCTATTTTTCTGGCTTGGAAGGGCAACAGTCCAATGGTTGGATGGGCATGCTCAGTAAATATCTTCTCAGGACTTTTTTCTGCCACTTCTTCAATATCAACTCCTCCTTCTGGTGAATAAATAACCGCTACGGTCTCCTTCTCTCTGTCAACAAGCATGCTTAAGTAATATTCGTGTCTTTCTTCTGGACCGGAATAATAAACGTCTTGTGCGACAAGGATCTTACGGACTTTCTTACCCTCCGGACCGGTTTGTGGCGTAACAAGGATTTTTCCGATAAGTTCTTTTGCTATTTCATAGACCTCATCAAGAGTTTTTGCTACTTTGACTCCTCCCGCCTTTCCACGTCCTCCTGCGTGAATCTGTGCCTTCAAAACCCACAACTGGGTTCCCGTCTGCTCCTGAACTTTCTTTGCTGCTTCCACTGCTTCCTCCGGCGTAGTTGCCACAATGCCCTCTTGAACCCTAACACCAAATTTCTTTAACAACTCCTTAGCCTGATACTCATGAAGATTCATACGCTCTGTTTTTGGGTCAAACTTACGGCAAAAGTGGGAAATGGATAGGAACTAATTCACCTACTTGGATAAGGACACACGATGTATAAACAATAAAGCAAATAAGTAACGTTAAAAGTTATTCAGGCTTGTCCCACTCCAACCCAAGTTCATTCAATAATTTTCTAACACCATCAGGCTTTATCTTTCTGCTCTTAATTTTATTAAATGTTTTCTCTAAGCGAGACTCGTCATTTTCATTAACAACATACTTGACAAAGTTAAACAAAAAAGCCCTTCCTTCATGATGCCAATATATAATGTCTTCCATAACAAACAACCACTTTATTACTTTTAGAATTACGTCTATAAAAAGGGTTTCTCCTGCTATACTTAACCTATTAGCTATTTTAAGCTTATTGATTAGTTCATCGACATCATTATTTTCACAATGATAGAGAGATGATAGAGCACTCCATATTTTTTTGAATTCTTTTTGTTTGTTTCTTTGAATTTTGAGCAATAATTTAGCTATCTGGTCATGTCGTCCTTCCTTCAATCCGCTGTTTTCGGGAATAATCACCTTAAAATCAAAATTCCATTTAATACCTGGACGATGGATATAAAGTCTATCACTACTTGATAGTTTCTCCACTGGATATCTAAATTGTACTCCACCTTTATAATATCTTTCAAAATCAATAAAATGCTCTACCACTTTCTTTACTATGTCAAACCTATTTAGTTTGCCTACTATTCTTAATTCAGGTCCCTCTATAATTCTTGTTTTTTTAGCAGGCATAAGGTTCTCATTTTCTTAAAATCACAACGCTTTCTCTTCTAATATTTCCTTCGCTACTTTTTTCCAACTCTCTCTCAATAACACTATCTACGTTAAAGCCCAATGCCTGGCTCATTTCAATAATGATTTTGTCATTAGATACCTCTATATACTGATTTTCGCCTTTAAAATGATTATTGCCTATAACAATAGCACATTTTCTGTTGGGCTTCAGAACTCTATACATTTCCTTTAACGTTTGTTTCATATCAACAAAGAATTTATGAAGTCTAGCTCCATCTTTCTGTCTGCCGTTATCTGAGAGAGTATTTATTATAGATATAGCACTGTTAGGCAGATCATTCATGTATTTTTTTATATTTAAAGAAAATAAGTCCCTTTTAAAACTCATTCGTGGGTTTCCTATCATATTCTTTTCCAGCTCGTCCATTGAATCAACTAAGTTTAATAAAACCAATTGAGGATAGTCATTCTTAATGTAATCCAGTGCGGTTGAATATGGCGGTGAATTAACTATGCCATCTATGTAATTATCTTTAATATCCCTCATATCCCTCGTATCTCTTTCATATGTCAGCGACTTGCCAACCTTTATATCAAGGACATCGTTCATCTTTTGGAATAAATAGAGTCTTAAGTATAAATCGTTAACACGCTTTCTAAGGGTAACAAAGAATTCTTCCTTGGTTCTTCTTGAAATATCACTTATGGCACCACTAATAGACAAAAGTAGAAATCTTCGGACCTTGGCGTTTTCCACTTTATTGGCAAGTACTTTACTTATTACTATTTGGTATATAGCGTCATATGACTTGTATTTTAAACGGCTTCCTTTAATTTTTGATAATAGGTCTCCAACATTTTTTTCCACTCTACTAAGGTCTATGTAATCATTATTGTTCTGGAGTCCTGAGTTAAAAATACCTTCCCTACCCAAAGAATATGCATACACAGCTTGTTCTAACTTATCAAAGTAAGCATCTATTTGATCCCTTAAATAACTTACATCTAATAGCAGAGACTCGCATTTAACATTAGACATCAATACTGATAAAGGATTAATTTCTATCCCTATACTTTCCAGTTCCATTAATGAAGCCTCTACAAGTAATGTTCCACTACCAGCGAAATTATCCATTACAATACCAGCATTATCAGGATATACGTAATTTAATAGTGCACGAGCCATCTTAGGATGGAACTTGCCTTTGTAAGGATGGAAATAGTGAGTAAGATACAAAGACGGTTCCTCACGTATAGCAAAATAATCTTCCAATCTTTTACCAATACTTAAAGTTGACGATGCTGGTATCCTATATAAATTATTGAAAGGATGAGCAAACAAAATTTGAACATTAGCTTCAATTTCTTGTTCATTCCTACTAAGTTTTGATATATATTCAGACTTTTCTAAAAAGTACTGGTACGTTATAATCCGCACGCAAACTAAGTTATCACTTTCAAAAACCTGGAAAATCTTCTTTTCCTTGTCCCTACCCCAAATCTCATATATAGCCTGTTCAATGCCTTTGGGACCAACAAGGTATATCTCCCGTGTGTAAGCTAATCGCTTTACTAAATCCCTTATCTTATTTATATTGTCGGAAACGCCCCAATAACCTTGAATTCTTCCATAAGGTAACTCATATAGCACATAGTCTTGTATTCTAACATTGTCGTTAGTAAATTTATCCAATGGATGCTTTGATAATACCTCAAAGAAATTATTAATAGGTTTGACTTGTCCGAATAGGCTTATTAACTCCAGTTTAGCCAACTGCTCACTCTCATGACTACTTTTTATATTGTTGAAAATTTTAAAAAACCAATAGTACATAACCAATCTCCTTTTTCACATTACTTTGCAAAACTATGCAATTTCAAATTATAGTTCCTTCACAAACAGTAGTATATATTTTTGCAAAGAAGCTACATATTTAGCAAACATTCAATCAAGAATGGAAGCCTTCTCAATTCACTGGAAAGATATAACTTAGCACTACTATGAACTCAACGGCAAGGAAATATCGTCCTACCAAGTTCAGTGATGTTGTTGCTCAGGAACATATCACCACTGCATTGAAGAATGCAGTAAAGACAGGTAGGATTCCGCAAAGCCTGCTATTTTGCGGACCCAGAGGTGTTGGCAAGACAACCTGTGCCCGAATCTTGGCAAAAGCGATCAACTGCGAGAGTCCCATTGATGGCGAGCCCTGTGGACAATGTCCATCCTGCCAAAGGTTTGCTAATAACACATCACTGAATGTATTTGAGCTTGATGCGGCAAGCAACAACTCAGTTGATGACATTAGGAACCTCATTGAGCAAGTGCGGTTTCCACCTGCTGAGGGGAAATACAAAGTTTATATAATTGACGAGGTTCACATGCTCTCTCAATCTGCATTTAATGCTTTTCTTAAAACCCTAGAGGAACCCCCTGATTATGCCGTGTTCATCCTCGCAACAACAGAGAAACACAAAATTTTACCAACAATTATATCAAGATGTCAGGTATACGACTTCAGAAGAATTCCCGTGTCCCAAATAGTAGAAAGGCTCAGATACGTAGCCTTACAGGAAGGGATAGAAGCGGAAGATGAAGCACTTTTTACCATAGCGGAATATGCCGATGGGGCGCTACGAGACGCTTTAACGTTATTTGATAGGCTGATTTCATACGCCGGCAATAAACTAACATATAAGGATGTAACAGAAGCCCTTCATATACTTGATTACAACACATTTTTTGAAGTAACGGAACGGATTATAGTCCAGGATATTCCTGAGCTGTTAAAGATGTGGAAAGAAATCTCTAATGCTGGCTTTAATGCAGAAGAATTCCTTCACGGACTTGCTAAACATTTAAGAAATTTGTTATATCTCAAAACAGACACCAGTTCAAAATTGCTTGATGTTCCAGAAGCGTGGCAGGAACGACTTAAACAACAGGCAAATAGGCTCAGCCCGTCATACCTTGTTTCAGCACTATTGACTATTAACAAATACGAAAACAGTTTAACTTTTGCATCGGATAAATATCTTACTACCGAACTTGCCCTAATGGAACTGGCTACACTGCCCTCCATTACACCAAGGCAGGCTCGCCCCACGGAAAAGAAAAACCCTCCCTCTCAACTTACGCCAGCAACCGAACAAACTCCTAACCGAAATCCACAACAAACTGGAAAACAAGGGAATAAACAAGCCATATCTCCAGAGAACGCCACCAGTCCACAAAAGAAAGAACCACAACCTCCTAAGGAATCAACTCAAGACATAATTCAAGACTTTATGAACTGGCTAACGTCTAACAATAGCAGTGAATCAACACGAGTATTAAACTATTTGTCCAGTGCTATTAAGAAATCAAGAAAAAATGGTAAGATAGTGATTGAAATTGAGGATATTTATAACAAGGCTAAAGCCCTGTTTTCTAACTGGTTATCCCAGAACCGTCACTATGGGAATGTAACCTTTGACAACCTGTTTGTCGTATTATCAATACCAAAAGGGAACGCTGATGAAAAAGAAGCAAATGCTAATAACAAAATATATCAACGAATCACGGCAGAATTTCCAGAAGCCAAGGATTTTATTAAAATTCTCAAGCTTCGCAATAGCTCTTTTTAGTGTAATAACTTTGATTCTGGTAAATGGTTGCCAGATGGAAAAAACCGATGAAAAGCTTGTGGACGCCAAGTACAAAGCTTATGTAAATCCCGATGACCCATTAAAAGTTCATCACTATACCCTTGGCAATGGTCTCAAGGTCCTAATTAGTCCTGACCATAGCGAGCCCCGTGTGGCTATGCACATAGTTGTCCATGCAGGCTCTATTCAGGAACCGGAACACGCAACAGGACTGGCTCACTACCTTGAACACATGATGTTCAAAGGAACAGACAAGATAGGAACACTCAACTGGAAAGAGGAAAGCAAATTACTAAAACAAATAGAAGACTTATTTGAACAACTAAGAAACGAAGATGACCCTCAAAAGCAAAAAGAAATCTACAAGAAGATTGATAGCATATCTCATCTTGCTTCAAAATATGCGATTCCAAATGAATATGAGCACATGTATCAATTAATA
The DNA here is from genome assembly GCA_024280615.1 of Bacteroidota bacterium. Taxonomy (GTDB): domain Bacteria; phylum Bacteroidota; class Bacteroidia; order JAADEI01; family JAADEI01; genus JAADEI01. The sequence goes on from JAJRPU010000018.1 coordinate 22,399, forward strand.
GGTGGATCATATCTTAATGCTGCAACAGATTATGACTACACAGTTTATTATGGCTATGTGCCCTCTAATGAATTCCGCAGACTCCTCATTCTTGAAAAGGAAAGATTCTCAAAGGTTGTCCCGAGACTCTTCCACACAGAACTGGAAACTGTATTTGAGGAATTTAATATGAGGTTTCAAGATGGAGAGCAATATAGGGCTATAGACAGAGTCTTTTCTATGCTCTTTCCTAACCATCCATTTTCCAGGTCAGTGATTGGATTACCCGACCATCTCAAAAGACCATCTATAAGAGAAATGCTTAAATTCTTTGAGACATATTATGTGCCCAATAATATGACAGTAATCGTTACTGGCGATGTGAACCCCGATGAGGCAATTAGACTGATTGACTCCACTCTCGGGCAGTTAAGGCCTAAGGATATTAAAAAACCAACTTTTGAGCTACCGCCATTGCCTGACAAAATCCAGAAAGCAGAATTATATGGTCCCAAACCAGCACACGTATTAATCGGATACAGAATGCCTCCGCCCTCTAATCTTAAAGAATTCGCTCAAATGCTCCTTACGGACTATATTCTTAGCAATAGCATTGCAGGAATACTTCCCATTGAACTGTTGCAAAAACACAGGGTCCACAAGGTTTCCCTTGGATTATATGACTATTCCCAGGGAGG
>JAJRPU010000019.1 GCA_024280615.1 Bacteroidota bacterium
ATAAGACAAAAACTGGACAGTTATCCCTTGGTAGGGAAGGCGGACACACCAGAAATAGAATAATCCATGTAAAAGACCATACAGGAAGGGATGTAGTCACCTTCTTGCTCTCACATCTAAATAAGTTCAACGACAGAGTGAAGGTTTTATTCAATATTAGAGTTTTTGAAATAAGACGCTCTTTAAACGAATTTAATGTTAAGAGTGTTTCACTTGATGATGGAAGGGTCTATACAATAACCGTTCCGTTAGTGATTCTTGCCACTGGTGGTTCAGGCTACCTGTGGCGATTCACCTCTAATAGTCCTTTAGCTATCGGGGCTGGAATCTATCTAGCAACTCAACTGGGCGTGCCAATTAAAGATATTGAGTTCATACAATTTCATCCTACGGCTCTTTATCTTCCTGAGTCGCCTACGCAACCACTTATCACTGAGGCACTAAGGGGAGCAGGTGCTGTTCTCAGAAACACTTATGGCGAAAGGTTTATGCCATCCTATGACGAACGGGGAGACCTTGCACCGAGGGACATAGTAGCCAGAAGCATCTATTTTGAAATGAAAAAATTGGGTATTCCACATGTGTGGCTGGATGCCACCTCGGTTAAGGACTGGGAACGTTTCCCAACGGTCCTAAGGTCCTGTTTAAAACACGGAATAGACCCACGAGAGGAATGGATTCCAGTTGTTCCAGCAGCACACTATCAATGTGGAGGAGTGTCCGTGGATGTGTATGGCAGAACAGCAATCAATGGGTTGCTGGCTATCGGGGAAGTAGCAGCCACCGGATTGCATGGAGCCAATAGGTTAGCATCTAATTCCTTGCTTGAATTGATTGTGCAGGCTCACAACCTGCCAGTGGTCATTAAAAACACCCTTCCTAAGGGGGAGTTTATTACATTTGAGTATAAGTTCAGTGTTGACAAACCTTCTGTGATTTTTGAAGACAGGCTCAGACAGGTTATGCACGAAAAAGTAGGAGTGGTCAGGAAGGGCAACGAACTAATAGAGGCGTTAGAATGGATAAACAGTCAGCAGGAAGCGATTCCGAACGAGAACAATATTTATGTGCAGAGACAAGCAATTATGTTTGAAGTAGCAAAGCAAATAGTTCTCAGGTCCATTAATAGAAAGATTAATAGGGGAGCATTCTTTAGAAGCGACATAAGCCAGTAAATAAGCTAGCTATGTTTTTTAATGCCATATTTTTCTATAAGCAGATTTTGTAAGTCCTTCTTCACATTTGTTGTCTCAATTATTGTAATGCCAGTTCTAAGGGGTTTGGCTTTCTCAATTGATTCTAATGCACTTAAAATTACAGAAGAAACCTTATGGACAATACTATTATGAAACGTACGGGATAGGAAAATACTCATGTCGCTAATCTGCAAATTGGGCATAGGATGTTCTTCTTTGGAATCCAGTGTGATAGGGATAAAAGCCTCGTGGTATGAAGATAAGTAGCGAATTATAACAATTGGATACAATGATTCGTTCCCAGGTACTATTAAGTCAAAGCCCTTAACAAACAAATGGTTAGATATGTCTTCTGAAACTATAACTATTTTGTTTTGAATATTTGGCACGATACGTTTATGATGGACAAGTATGTCCATACAAAAGGCATTAAAAGTGTCTATTGCTTTATTCAATCCTTTCTTGTAATAAGTGAAAATAACTTTCAGAAAGTCAAGGATTTGCTCAAAGAGTAGCTCGGAACTAATGGCAGTTTCTAAGTTCCAAACTCGTGAAACCGAATAAACAGGACTTGAAATTGTAAATATAACTTCCATGGGGTCGGCAAATTCTTTGGATAATTCATCAATAATGTGTAAGGGTCTGAGACCAATTCGCTTATCAATTAATTTCTTGCTTGTAATAGCAAGCTTTAATATGCTCAAGTTTCTTGTGTCTGGGAAAAGCAAAGAACTTGAAGGGTCTATTAACATAGATAATGTTTTCAAACCGAAAGTGTCATCATTATCACTGATTACATATAGGTAATTGAAGACAAAAGTTTCATTGTTCTTCCTGTCATAAAAGACAACTGGTTCGCCATCTTCCGTATTACCCTCTATTATCCTACTAACAGGCTCTTTCAGATGCTTTAACAATACATAAGGGTCCGGTTCATTTATAATTATAACTCTGTCCATTGAATTGCCATCGTGTTGCTTGTTTTTTAACATATCATTTCATTCCAGAGGCTTTTTATTTAGTATCTTTTACGTCAGAAACCTAAATAGAGTTTTCCTTATTAAGTATACATATTTTTGTTTCATATAAAATTTGTAACATTATGGTTAAAAGGGCTATTGTGATTTGGCTTGTGCTTGTTCAATCTCTTACTGCACAGTTCCACGTGCTTGATACAGTTACTATTTATCATAGAAAATCAAAAAGCGCCACTATAGCAGCACAGTCTTATAGGTCGCTAAACACTTCTTTGTCGCTAATTCCATCAATATGGCTTGTTTCCAGACAGGCAGACCTTATTCAGGCTGACCTGAATGTTCATGGTTTGACCTTTGAATCGTCAAGACTAAGAATTGGCAACGTGGAACTTTATGACCCGCAAACAGGACACCATAACCTGAATCTGCCATTGGGACGGCTTTCGTTCGCTATAACCGACTGGGAAACTGAATCACCAAGGATTAGCCCTATCGGACAAAAGTCAATAATGACAGAAAGTCAACTTATTCAAAGGGGAGACTCCAATTTTATGTCCACGTATAACGAAATAGCCCTTGAACGTATCAATGCCGGTTTCTCTTGGGGGAAACTGTTTAAGCACATCTTTTGGAGTTATCGTCCTGATTCGTCTTTATGGGTTGGCTTCAGGCATAATGATTTTGATGCCACCGGGATGTATGCACACATGTCGGTCCTGCCCTTCGCTCGTGAGAAAACTTCTGTCTTTATGGCGTATTTCAACAAACAATCAATAGAAGGGCTGTTCCGCATTCATTCTGACCAATTTGAATTCCTCTATGCCGCTGTCTCTTGAGACACTTTTAATCTTTCAAATTCCCATTTTGCATGGCTTGCCACAATGCAATATGTCCAAACATTTCCAATTGTTTCTTTCATTGCTGGATTCACTACAGACGGAATTTCCAACAATAAAGTGTTTGAAAATGCTGGGCGACCATTTTCTTTGAGGATTATTCCAAAAATTGGCGTAACTGGGAAAAGAAAATTCTTGAGTTGGAAAGGCTTGATTGTATGGAATTCTTCCTCGGGGTTCTTCTTGCCAGACATAGAAATTTCCTACAACAAGAATGTTTATGTGTCAACAGGTTATAGAGGACGCTATCCCTCTTTTAATGAGTTGTTCTATTCAGACCCCGTTAATAAGCCAGATACTGCAAGGGTTCCAGAACAATGGGCATTTTTAAAAATAGGGATTAGACACGACAGGTTTACCGTTCTCCTGCTGGGTAGATATTTCCTAACGGTCAGAGATTGGATAAAACAATCCGAATCAGACATTTGGCAGGCTGGAACAGCTACAAACGTGTGGTTTGCTGGATTTGAAGCACTCTGGAAAGTAAAACCATGGGCTCATTTCTCACTGGCAATCCATAAATTCTTTATTGACAAATCTTTATTATCCAATCTTAAATATGTGGGAAGAACGCCACTTGTGAAAGTTGGTTTCGTATCCCCTTGGATTTCAATGCTATACATATATCAGACTTGGGAAAGCGACCAGAAACAAACGATTCTTCTTGATGTCCATCTTCCGTTCAATTGGAGGAGTTGGACCGTGGCATTGGGCATCCGAAATGCCCTGAATCAATATAGACCCACCCCATGGCAACACTCTCAACGAACTTGGTTTGTTAATCTTGTATACAACTTTGAACGGTGACGAACCTTGTGGAGCCGACGGGACTCGAACCCGTGTCCTCCGCGTTGCGAACGCGACGCTCTAGCCACCTGAGCTACGGCCCCTTGGTTTTTTTATTTGATTTAGCTTGCTCTTGCAAAAATATTAAACTAGATAGTAACGCATATGGAAAGTGCAAAAAATTTATTCCTGCTGTAGTGCTCTCTGGTTAAAAACAAGATGCTTGCATAAGGACTAATAATTTCTTATACTTGCAACCTATGTTAAATTTGCCTAAAACCACCTATTATGTCCATCTTCCAAACTTGCCACACCGACTGGGGTCTCTACACGGACCTGTATGAACTAACTATGGCACAGGGCTATTTCTTGCTTGGACGTCATAACGACCGTGCAGTGTTTGAGTATTTTTTTCGCAAGGCACCATTTGGGGGAGGCTTCGTGGTATTCGCAGGAGTGTCTGAATTAATCAATGTTCTGGAAAACTTGCAATTTTCAGAAGAAGCGATTGAATTTCTGAGAAAGGAAGGTTTCAAAAAAGAGTTTCTGGAATATTTGAAAAATTTTAAATTTTCAGGAACCATTCATGCTTTTCCAGAGGGAAGCATTGTTTTCCCTTATGAACCGGTTGTTAGGGTTGAGGGTCAACTGGCTCAGTTGCAAATAATTGAAAGTGTTGTGCTTAATGTTCTTAACTATTCGTCGTTGGTAGCCACCAAAGCAGCTCGGATGCGTCTCGTTGCGGGTCCTGAAGCAGTGCTTGCAGATTTCGGTATGAGGAGGGCTCACGGGCTCGCCTCACTGCTGGCTGCCTACGCCAGTTATGTAGGCGGATTTAATGCTACAAGCAATGTCCTTGCTGGAAAAATGTATGGAATTCCCGTTATTGGCACAATGGCTCATTCCTGGGTTCAAAGTTTTGATTGTGAAGAAGAGGCATTTGAAAAATTTGCGGAGATATATGGAGAAAAGACAGTTTTCCTTGTGGACACCTACGACACATTGAATTCTGGCATTCCAAATGCTATTAAAGTGGCTAAGAAGTTGGAGGAAAAGGGTATTAGACCAAGGGGAATCAGGCTTGACAGTGGCGATTTTGTGGAGTTAAGCAAGAGGGCACGGCAAATGCTTGATGAAGCAGGCTTAACTTATATGAAAATCATTATATCAAACCACGTTGATGAATATTTGATAGAATCCCTTAAAAATTCTAATGCACCAGTTGATGGCTATGGCGTCGGGACACGCCTCGTAACAGCCTATGACCAGCCAGCCTTAGACGGAGTGTATAAACTAGTGGAAATAAATGGCAAGCCAAGGATAAAAATTTCCAATGATACAGAGAAAGTTGTTCTGCCAATGGCAAAATCAGTGTATAGGGCACGAAACAAGTCAACTGGACGGTTTGCTTATGATATAGCTGTTCCAACCTATAAATCAGAACTGCCTGATGAAGCAATACCATTTTACCACAAGGGTTTAAATCCTGTGAAAATTGATAAAGCACTATATGAATATGAAAAAATGTTTATTGTTGCTATGAAAGAAGGAAATTGTGCTTATGAAGAATCAACAGAAGTTAAGAAGCAACGGGCAAAAGAACACATAAATCACTTGCCCAATGAGCTTAAAAAACTTAAAACACAAACTTATTATAAATTGTTTTTTGACCCTGAGATAGTGTCTGAATTTGAGAAACGAAAACAATTGTCTTAACCGTTATCTATATTAGAAAAACTTTAGGGATATGGGCGCAAAAGCGCTGTTCATAGTTGATGTGCAAAAAGATTTTTGTCCGGGAGGGGC
>JAJRPU010000020.1 GCA_024280615.1 Bacteroidota bacterium
CAATTCCTCAAGTCGTTTTTTCCATTTGCGGCGGGGCAGAAATCCTTCAAAACAGAACCTGTCTGAGGGCAAGCCGGACAGGACAAGGGCAGGGATAAGGGCGGTGGGACCCGGAAGACAATCAACTTCAATACTGTTCTCATAACAAGTTTTAACGAGCAAATAGCCCGGATCCGAAATCCCCGGGGTTCCCGCCTCTGTAATGTATGCAATCTCATTGCCTTCTTTAAGAAGTTTAATTACCACACCTATCCGTGTGTGCTCGTTGTCTTTGAAAAAAGAAATAAGCCTCTGAGGCTTTATATCGTAAGTTTTTAACAATATCTGGGCTTTCCTCGTGTCCTCAGCTAATATTATAGGGCACTCTTTAAGGACTTCTATTGCTCGCAACGTTATGTCTTTCAAGTTGCCTATTGGTGTCGGAACCAGATATAATTTGCCAGCCTCTGTCATCTCCCTTCTTCTGATAAAGGTAAATAAATTCTGAATAAAGTTCCTGACTTGCCCGTTCGGACCAACTTAACTTCTCCTCCGTGAATGTCTTTAATAATCCTTTTGACCACGGCAAGACCAATTCCCCAGCCCCCAGTGGTACTAATTCCAGGAGAGAAAAGAGTTTTTCTGACAAGTGGCGGTATGCCCGGCCCATTATCTTCTATCTCAATTATTGCATTTCTGGCATCCTTACGCAATGAGATTTTAACTATTCCGGTATCGCCAACTGCCCGAACAGCATTCTTTATTAGGTTTTCCAGTGCCCATGAAACAAGCACCGGGTCAACAAAAGCAAGGATTTCTTCATCGGGAATTGAGACGACCATATCAACTTCGGGATTAAGCCGGGGCTGAAGGTATTCTATTGTGTCGGAGAGTAATTTGTTCAAACTAGTGCGTCTCTTTACTATTGAGCCACCCAGTCTGTTGAAGCGGCGGGTAATAACATCTAATCTTTGCAGGTCAATCCTCATTTGGTCAATAATGACAGATGGGTCAGGGGGCTTGCGTTCCAAGAGGTCAATCCATGCAAAGAGGGCAGTGAGAGGCGTGCCAATCTGGTGTGCAGTCTCACGAGCTAAGTCAATCCACAGGCTTTTTTCCACAGCAGCGTTGTAATATTTTACCAGCAGTACAACAAGCATAATAAACACCGCAATAAGAGAAATTTGAATGTATGGAAATATTTTAAGTTGCTTCAATATAGGAGTAGGACCAAAGTAAATAAGCCATTTGTCCCCTTCACCGAAGTTAAGAGTTAAAGGAGAGCTATATTTGCCGAAATCTTCTATGAGTTCTCGTAGATATAAGGAGTCCTGAAGTATCAGCGAATCCACATTCCTGAAGGTGATAACATTTCCATCTTTGTCAAGCACTATTGCCGGAATTTGGTGTTTGGATTTGACTATTTCAAGTGCGAGGGTTGTGGCACCTTCTGGACTAGTTCCCAATTGAATTGCTAAACTCCATAACCTGATCTTCTCCTTTTCAAGAGTTTCTATATATCTCACAAGGGAAAGATAATACACTACAGACAACGCAATAATTAAGCCTCCAATAAAAATAGCACCGTATAAAATAAGTTTACGCTTAATCACAATAAATATAACACTTCTTTTACAGTGTTTATTACTTTTTTCACGTTCGGGAACCAGAATTCTAACAGTGCCGAGGAGTAGGGAGCAGGGGTGTCGGCAGTAGTTACACATCTAACAGGTGCGTCAAGATAATCAAATGCTTCCTTTTGAATCATATAAGCCAGTTCGTCGCCAATATTTGCCAGTGGCCAATTCTCTGTTACTATGACCAGTCTGTTAGTTTTCTTAACCGAGTTTATAACGGTTTGATAATCCATTGGTCTTATTGTGCGAAGGTCTATTACTTCAGCAGAAATGCCTTCTTTTGCCAATTCATCAGCTGCCTGCAATATCAGCTTCATTGTTTTGTTAAATGACACCAGTGTTACGTCACTACCTTCCCTTACAATCTTCGCTTTTCCAATAGGGAGCAGATACTCCTCTTCAGGAACTTCACCTTTATCATTGTATAAAATTTCTGCTTCCAGAAACAGGACAGGGTCATCATCTCTGATAGCTGATTTAAGCAGTCCCTTGGCATCATAGGGATTAGAGGGAGACACTACTTTCAAGCCAGGTATATGACCATACATGCTCTCAAAGGACTGGGAGTGCGTAGCGGAAAGTTGTCCGGCAAATCCGTTGGGTCCTCTAAATACTATAGGCACATTAAATTGCCCCCCGGACATATATAACATTTTGGCGGCAGTATTAATTATCTGGTCAGCAGCCAGAATAGCAAAGTTCCACGTCATAAACTCAACAATGGGTCGTAACCCGTTTAAAGCCGCTCCAATGCCAATAGCAGTGAAACCAAGCTCTGAAATGGGGGTATCAATAACCCGTTTGGGACCAAACAACTGTAGCATTCCTTTGCTAACCTTGTATGCACCATCATATTGAGCAACTTCTTCCCCCATAAGGAAAACCCGTTCATCACGCTTCATCTCCTCAATCATCGCTTCCCTAATAGCTTCCCTCATTGTTATTACTCGCATAATACTCCTTTTTCACAAAGTTAGGCATCCTTAACGGGAAATTGGTCTAATAATAGTCAATCTTGTATATGTATTTACCCTTTGAGACTTTTCTGCAAAATGTGTAATTTTACATCCAAAGAGGACTAAATTTATATGAGCCAAAGGTTAACAGCTGTTGTTATAATGCTAGCTATTGCATTGTTCCTGTTTGCTTGTCGCAAGGATAAGCTAACTTCCAACCCGGATAATGTTGATACTGTCATTGTTATTTCCGAAGTGGATACCTGCTCAGGAATCGCTTCCCTGCCTATAAACTGTTATACTACGCCATTTATCAGAGGATATAGGTCCCTTGCTGAGCCCGACACATTAGTTATGAAACCAGAGCAATGTATATGGTTTGGGAATTGCTCTAACAGAAAGTTTACGTCAATTTATAAAGTTTGCATAGAAGGGATTTATGATTTCAGGATTCCAGATACCGCAATGTGCAGACGCGATTCACTGAACCTGTGTTGCCTTGACTTCTATGACTATCATTCAACGTGTAGTAAATATTTCCCTGACCCGGGGGATTTTTGGGATTATGTAGGAGGACCGGACAAACCAATTGATGTAGCATCTGTCTTCTTTTCCGGAGTTTCTTATTGCTATGTGCGTAGAGGATTTGAGTATGAAAGTGTATTAGGCGGACCCACAAAATACTTTTCTGAGCCTTTGGACTCGGTTATCTATACAGGTTATGACTTCTGTCGTTTTTACTCTCTATTAGCAACGCCTGATTCTGCCAGATGTAGAAACTTTAAGGTAGGTGAGTGCACTATCAATATAATTGATGTGTTTCCACGTCCCGATTCCGTTCAACCAGCACACTATATATATGACTATGGCAACAATGGGGTGGCATGTTGCACAGGGGCATATTCCTCTATGTTGAAAGATTCTGTCCAGACGGTCAAGGTAGTGGTTTCCTGTAATTGAAATAGAGCGTCATATTAGGTTTGTCTGATTTTTAATAAGTTTGTAATCAAAGGACGGAATAATGTTTTTGATTTCATTGCCTGGAGGTGGAGAATGGCTACTGATTTTGCTTATAGTTCTGTTGCTTTTCGGTGGTAGGAAAATTCCCGAATTGATGCGAGGTATTGGTAGGGGAATTAGAGAATTCAGGGCTGCTAAGGACGCCATGGAGGAGGAGATTAAAAAGGGAATGGAAGAAGCAGAGGAGGAGCTAAAATCTGAAGAAAAGAAGGTTGAAGCTCCTAAACCACTGCCCTCTAAATCAACAGAACCAAAAAGCTCATGAGCAAGTTCAAGACCTTCCCTTCCCTCTGGAGATGGCTTGAAGAAAGAGGTCCCAAGGCTCCTATCTCAGCAGTGGATATAGCTTTGAGACGGATTGAAGAATACAAGGACCTAAACGCTTTTATTGATGTATGGGCTGAGGAAGCCCGGCAATTGGCTGAACAGTTAGCTTCTGAAAAGAAAAAAAAGCCTCTACATGGTTTAATTGTAGGAGTTAAAGATAATATAGCAGTTGCAGGGAAACCTCTCACAGCAGCAAGCAAAATCTTGCAAGGATACAAATCTCCTTTTTCAGCTACGGTGGTTGAAAGAATTAAGAAAGCGGGAGCGATACTTATTGGACGAAACAATTGTGATGAATTCGCTATGGGCAGCGGAAATGAATACTCTTATTATGGACCGTCAAGGAATCCATATAATCCTGCTCTAGTGCCTGGTGGGTCATCGGGAGGTAGTGCCGTAGCTGTGGCAACAGGACAGGTAATGGTGGCACTGGGTTCCGATACAGGTGGTTCAGTGAGGCAGCCAGCAGCCTATTGCGGAGTCATTGGCTATAAACCCACTTATGGATTACTTTCAAGATATGGCCTTATTGCATTTGCTTCTTCCCTTGACCAGATTGGAATTATTGCTAACAATGTAGAAGACATTGCAGCTGTAATGAGTGTTGCAGCAGGAAAAGACCCTATGGACGCCACTTCAGTACCTTTCAAAATTCCAAACTTCGTTGAAGAGATAATAGATGCCAGACAGCAAAAATTCAAAATTGGCGTAATAAAAGAAACAGTTGAACATAAGGACCTGCACCCTGATGTGGCAGCCGCTATGGAAAAGTGGATTTCCATATTATCTAAGAAAGGACACACTCTTGAATATGTCTCCTTGCCATTGCTTGACTATGTTGTTCCAATGTATCAAATTATTGCCACCGCGGAAGCTTCCGCTAACCTCGCAAGATATGACGGAGTTCGCTATGGCTATAGGGCAGAGGCAGATTCACTGGAAGAAATGTATATCAAAACAAGAACCGAGGGATTTGGTATGGAGGTCAAACGACGAATTATGATGGGCACTTTTGTGCTCAGCAGTGGATTTTATGATGCCTATTACATGCGAGCTTTAAGAGCAAGACGATTGCTAGTTAATTATCTGAACGACCTGTTTAAGCAATATGAGCTTTTGATGCTTCCAACAACACCAGCTCCAGCATTTCCTATTGGCTCCTTCACTCAACGACCAGTGGAAATGTATCTTGTTGACGTTTTCACTGTTATAGCCAATCTCGCTGGAATACCTGCGATTTCCCTGCCCTTGGCTTGGTCAAAAGATGGATTACCGCTTGGAATACAGTTTATGTCAAAGGCTTTTGATGACTCCAAACTTCTATCCTTCAGTGCTTCGTTATTTAATTAGTCAAATTTCCGTTTTTTTGCTAAAAAATACGCATTGTGAGAAGGTTAATTAGGTTGGCTTTTGGACTACTGCTGGGCATGTTTGCATTTCCTTCTATGGCACAAAAAGGAGTAAAACAATTGCCTGAGGACCACGAACAATTTATAAAGGAATTAAGAGCCACACTAAATGAAACACAGCAAAAGAGTCTTCAGAAGCTAGCAAAAGATTTCAAAAACTTCTGGGAAACAAAAGCAGATTCAACAGTTAAGAATATTATCATAAGCAGTGTCAACAAATTGCTTGCCGCAAGATTGAGACTATCTCCCCACGTGAAGTATTACCTGGAAGCCACAATGCTAAATTTCGCCGACACATCAGTCGTTTCCCCATCATTCTTTTTCACTTGGAATAAAATTTTAGATTCACTTTTGGCTCCAAAGAAGATTACTCCTAAACGACGAAAAGGAATTGACTATTATTTGACTTTCATTCGTCATTTTGTAGAAGATAGGTCCCTATTCGTTACAGCAGGTCATAGATGGAGAATAGCTACCACAAATGTTAACTTGCAAATAAATAAGGATACCGTAATAGTTGAAGTGCCAAAAACAATCCTTGAAGGTGTTGCAATTAATGATACGTTCAAGCTATACAATACAATGGGAACTTTTAACACTTGGTCTAAAAAATGGACATGCAACGGAGGAGAAGTGAGATGGAAACAATATCCCAGAGAAAAAGTTAGAATAGAATTACCTCCGTTCTCATTTTCCTTAGAAAAATCAAGGTTTAAAGTTGATTCAGTAATATTCATTAACAAGTTTTACTTTAAAGAACCCATATTGGGCGTTTTCTTTCAAAAATTAGAACCCCTTACTGCACCTCCAGAGAAAATTGATACATTAATATATCAGCGTAAAACATATCCAAGATTCTACTCATATGACTCAACTTACGTCATAAAACTTTCTGCTATCGCAACTTACAGAGGACCAGTAGGAATGAAAGGAAATAGAATAGTAGGGGCTAATCTGAATGCAAAAAGTAAATCTACTATAACAATTACAAAAGATGGCAAGCCATTCATAATATCCAGAGGACATGAATTCATCTTCAGACCAGAAGAAGAAGTAAAAGGAGATAAGACATTTACAATAATTAGAGTCAGTGACACAGACAGTATTTATCATCCCGGTGCCTTCCTGAAATATATGATTAGAGAAGGCAAAGTAATGCTAATAAGAGGAGAGGAGGGCATCAGAGGAGCTCCCTTCACTAGCAGCTTTCACAAGATGGAAATGAAACCACATGCACTCACCTGGATAGTCGGTACAGATACTATCTACATGGAAATGTTATGGGGAATAGGGAAACTTGAAGCAGTTATTAATTCAGTTAACTACTATGATGAAGAACTTTTTACTGAGTATGCTAAGGTAACTGACTACCATCCCGCAGCCAGACTGGGTAGATATGTCATGGAAAACGGCTACTATGAACTGACAGAAGAAGAAGTTAGGGATATTTGGAATCCAAGACTATCACTCAGGGCAATACGTCCCGTACTTTATAATATGGTTAGAGATGGTTTCATTGACTATGATGATGAAGCAGGGATAATTACCGTCAGAGAAAAACTTGTTTTCTATGTCAAGGCAGCACAGGGGCGCGTTGACTACGACCATATATACATCCCTCTCGTGGACAAAGACAAGTATTATGGCTACATCAACCTCGCTAATATGGAAATGAAAGGACAAGGTGCTAAAATGGTCATACTTAGCAAACGTCAAAACGCTGTCTTGTATCCAGAAGGTGAAGAAGTTAGAATCCGCTACAACAGAGACATAACCCTTGATAGTGCTAAATTCCAACTGGGACGATTCCTCGTCTTCTGGAATAAAGGATGCTACTTTGATTACGAAACATTTACTGTTGAGGTGGATGAAGTGGACTCGCTCAGACTAACTATACCAACTGGAGAATATGATATTTACGGCAGGGAAATAATGGTTCCTGTCAAATCGGTTATTGAAGACCTAAGCTTGATTGCATATATTGATGCTCCGTTCAATAAATCAGGTCGCCACAAACTATTACAATATCCAATAATTAAATCAAAAGACTACTCTTACGTTTATTACGAGAGACCAGAAATCCAGAATAACGCATATAAACGTGAAAACTTCTATTTTAGACTTGACCCTTTTGTCTTTGATAGCATTAATTCCTTTGACCCTAAATCCATAGCTTTTGATGGTGTGCTTGTTTCCGCTAATATATTTCCCGAAATCAGAACACAGCTGATTTTGCGCCCCGACACCTCCTTGGGAATCTATGAAAAAACACCTGAAGAGGGCTATCCAATATATGCTGGAAAAGGAACTTATGTTGGTACTATTGATTTAAGTCATCATGGTCTGTGGGGACTGGACGATGAAATTTATTTTTCTACAGCAACCCTTAATGCAGACAGCATTCTGTTCTTGCCAGAGGAAATGAGAACAATCGCTCAGGAACTGGCTATCGCTCCCGAAAAAGGATTCCCACAGGTGGCAGGAAAAGATATACAGACAATATGGAGACCCTACGCAGATACTATGGCTCTCACTACGACAACTTCTCCCTTCTACATGTATGACCAGCAGGTAACAATGAACGGAACTCTCTATATGGGTGAAGCATATCTGGACGGATGCGGCGAGCTGGACGTCTTTGAAGCATATATGCGCTCTTGCTCATTCCATTTCAGAACCCACGATTTTTCGGCAGACACGGCTTATGTATCCTTTGAGGGGACAACCATTGACACACTCGCACTTGAAGTTTCAGCGACAAAAGTCAATATGGATATGGCAGGACGCAAAGGAACATTCATGGCTTATGGCGATAGCCTGATAACACGATTCCCATATAACAAATACATAACCAATCTTGATGCCTTTGACTGGTTCGTTGACGACCACCAAATGCATTTCTATTCACAAATTGGCGATTCAGCACTGTTCCTGTCCACAAACCCTGCACAGGATTCCCTGCATTTCAAAGGCTTCAAAGCAAAATTCTATCTTGATAGCATGCTTCTTACTGTGGAAGGAATACCCTATATCAGAGTCGCAGACGCTCTAGTGTATCCATATCAGGGTATAGCACAGATTGAAGGCGGTGCAATTATGAGACCTCTTATAAATTCCGAAATCAGAGCAGATACAATACACAAATATCATAGGTTCTATAATGCTACAACACACATATTCTCACGATTGAGATTCAGAGCAACAGGACTATTGGATTATGTGGACATAACAGGTAACTCTCAGGCTGTTAAGTTAGATAGCATATATGTCAGAATCTTTGATAGCCTTGATGAAAACGGTAATGTCTTATGGAAAAAATACATAACTTATGCAGATGGTTACATACCCGAAGAACAAAACTTCCAACTAAACCCGGGAATCTTCTATCGTGGAAAGGTGAGAGTATATGCCCCGCTTAAGCAATTGCATTTCAATGGATATGCAAGACTGGACCTCAAAAATCAATATGTCATAACTCAATGGTTCTCTGTCAACGATACCCTAAAACCAGATTCTATGTATATTTCCGTAGTTGGCTCCCGAAATCCAGCCGGTCAATACGTCTATGCAGGATGGCATATCTATCTCATTGACTACTCAATGTATCCCACCGTAATGAGAGCCAAGCGGGAACCCAACGACCACGATATATTCGTCGGACAGAATGCCTTAACCTATGACCCAGACGCAGGTATAGTTACCGTTACACATCACGATAGATTCTACAAATTAACCAGACGTGGACCATGGTTCCAGTATAATGATAAAACAGGCGTCATAGAAGTTGAAGGACCTTTTGAAATTTTTAAACAACTTGGACTGTTTGACGTAAAAGCCGCAGGATACGGAACCCATTCCCTTGACACACCAGCATTTGATATGAATCTTACAATCGCTATCAATATGCCCCTTAACAAAAAAGTAGCAGACAAACTCTATGACTTTGTCAAAGCAAACGCATTTGAATATATGGATATCAACTACAATGATGCAAACGTCCAAACCGGATTTATAAACCTTCTCCCCGAAGATGAAGTACCTAAGTTCATTGATGAGACAGAAATTCAAGGATTCTACACTCCTTCAACTAAGGTCTTGCCTCATGTGATTGTCTTAACTAACGTTCAACTACATTGGGATCCAGTAAGAAAATTATTCTACCACATGGGTCCAGTAGGAATAGTATCAATAAATGGTGAACCTGTCCACAAAATGGTCCCGGCATATATTCAAATTGTAAAGAAACGGTCAGGTGATTATTTCCAAGCCTTCTTTGACCTCGGATATGAATGGTTATTCCTCAGATACAGAACCAACAATCTGGAAATAGCCGCTTCAACAAATGAAATAAGAGAAGTAATCCTTTCACTTAAAAAGAAGGAACGTCGCATTAAAGACCCCGAAACAAAACGAATCTTCCAACTCCTTGTCGGAAGCGAACAGGTAGCACTACGCTATAAACGTGCATTCCTTGAATTATACCAAAATGAAAAATAATCACTTATGACGGAAACACAAGAACTCCTGTTGTGGCTTAATTTCTTGCTATCCTATCTAATAGGGTCAATACCTTTCGCTTTCATTATCGCCAGAAAACGGGGAATTAAAGACATCAGACAACACGGCTCTGGAAATGTTGGTGCTACTAATGTCCTCCGAACAGCAGGTGTAAAAGCCGGTCTGTTGGCATTCATCCTTGATTTTGCTAAAGGCATCGCAGCAACATACATACCCATACTACTTAATGTGATACCACCTGAACCCCTTGACCCATTAGCCCTTAGAATATTAACTGGGTTAATCGCTGTCCTCGGACATATATTTCCCATCTGGCTTAAATTCAAAGGCGGTAAGGGAGTAGCTACAACCCTCGGCGTCCTCATCGCCACACTACCACTCGCAGGACTCGCTACAATCATTATAGCACTACTCATAATCCTCACGACAAGATATGTATCGCTCGGCTCAATACTATCCACTTGGACACTGCCATTTTTCGTTATCATGATTTATGGAACATCCGTTTCACTTTTTGTCAGAGTTTTCATAACCTTCATTCCCCTTATCATAATCCTCACCCACATTTCAAACATTAAAAGACTTCTTAAAGGCACAGAAAATCAAATATCTTTTGGTAAGAAAAGGCAAGACTAAAAGGATTCTTTTTGCAAGTATTGGAACCATATCCATTGCATTCGCAATCCTCTTATATCTCTACCCCTTCTTGATTGAAGTAATAATCCATAATCTCCCAAATCTCTATGACCATACAATATTCCCCCTCCGGCAAATAAGCCCTGCACCCAGTAGTAAAACAATCCTTTTTCCGACAAGCAAACCAATCGCACCACAAGTAATTGAAACCCCAGAATTGAAAGAATATAACAAAGAATACAAAACCACAGCATTGATTCTACTTTACGATACTACAGTCCTCTTTGAAAAATACTACGATATTGGACACATTGACTCACCATCTAACTCATTCTCAGTTGCTAAAACAGTAGTAGCCCTACTGGCTTCAATAGCAGTCCATAAAAAAATTATTTCGTGGGACGACACACTCGGGAAATATCTCCCATGGCTTAAAGACCCAGAAATGAAAAAAATTAAACTCCGACACCTTGTAACAATGACCTCCGGAACAAATTGGTTTGAACACTACTGGTTCCCTATCACCCACACTTCAGAAGCCTACTATGGAAACAACCTCCCCAAACTAATGAACAAATTAAAAGTGGTTGACACCCCCGGAACTCGGTTTGAATACAAAAGTGGTGATACGCAACTTCTAGGGTTCGCCCTATCCACCGTAACAAAGTCAAACCTTTCAACCCTCCTAGAAAAATGGATATGGCACCCAGCAAAAATACCATATACCGCCTATTGGGCTCTGGATAGAAAAAATGGTATGGAAAAAGCCTTCTGTTGCATATTTACCACAGCCAGAGCATACGCCACGTTAGGCTACCTGATGCTCACTAAAGGTATCATTAACAATGATACTATCTTTCCAGCATACATAATTGATTCAATGATTCAACCCCTCAATGTGCCAGATCAAGAAAACAAACCAACGACCTATTATGGTAAAGGTGTATGGCTACTTGATTCGGTAGGATATGAAAATGTCTTTTATGCACGTGGAATCAAAGGCCAATTCATTATACTCATACCACAAGAAAAAATTGTTATAATCAGACTGGGACGTTGGCGAATGAGCAGAATCGGACCTCATAATAAAGACATCTATCTGCTTATTGATTGGGCAAGAGAACAAATTAGAAATGTCCAAAGCACATAATAGTTGGATGTTTCAATTACTGTTTCCCCACATCAACTCTTACATATGGCTTCTGTAATTGAGAATTTTAGCAGTTAGTTCGTTCAAGATGGAACTTTTTCACATAAACCCCTTGTTATATCCTCTTGGACGTTGCTTGAACACCTGATTTGAGATAACTGATGGACAGGAGGTCCGGATTGGAACTTTTTGACAGGTTAGTAGTGTTAATAGGGATTGGCTTTAGGGTGATGTTGATTGATTTGTAGAGATAGAGAAGTTGTTTGACAGGCTGGTGGTGGCAGTGTAGTCCCTGAGAGTTGAGGGAAGTTTTAGTACCATGGAGAGTTTGATCCTGGCTCAGGGTGAACG
>JAJRPU010000021.1 GCA_024280615.1 Bacteroidota bacterium
GTTGCCGGAACACATGGGAAATCAACAACTTCTACATGGATCACTTATCTAATGGACAAAGCAGGCAGTTGTCCAACGGCTTTCCTCGGAGCAATACCATTTAATTATGGTTCTAACTATGTTGCAGGAGATAGCAGGACTTTTGTTGTGGAAGCAGATGAATATGACCGTTCTTTTCTGTTGCTGAAACCAACTATTGCAGTCATCACGCACATAGAATGGGACCATACGGATATTTATCCAACTTTTGAGGATTTCGTAGATGCCTTTAACCAGTTTGTTGGTAACATAAAGCCGGGAGGCAAATTAATAGTCAATGCCACAGTAAGAAACTTGCTTTCCATTGATAGGGACGATATTGAAGTGATTACGTACGCCATTGAGGACAAAGCCGATATTCGGGGTCATTCCTTCCGTATGACAAGGAAACCTCTTGAATTGCCCGAGTTTTCCTTCTATATTGATTTACCCAATGGGACCCTTGAGGTTAAACAACCTATTTCGTTGCCCGGAAAACACAATGCTTCAAACATAACCGGTGCGGTGGCAACTCTTTACGCTCAGGGATTGACTATATCTGGCAATGAATTAGCGGAGTTTGAAGGCATTGAAAGACGATTCCAGATTTATTATGCAGACTACTTTAGAGCATTTATTGATGACTATGCCCATCATCCCACTGAGGTAAAGGAAGCACTTAAAACAGTCAGAACCCTATATCCAGACGAAAAAATAACCGTGGTATTCCATCCGCATTTATATAGCCGGACACAAACCTTCGCTGAAGAGTTCGGAAAGTCGCTTAGTGAAGCGGATGCCGTGGTGGTTACAGACATATATCCAGCACGAGAGAAACCCATTGCCGGCGTTGACCCTTATTTGATTCTCAAACATGTGGAACATCCAGACAAGTTCTACATTCCCTTTGATTCCCTTGTTGAGTTTGTGCGACGCAGGAGACCAAGGGTGCTGGTTATTCTCGGTGCCGGAGACATAAACAAACTGGCTGACCGCTTTAAAGAAGTGCTATTGGACAGGTGGTTTATGAAAGAGGGCGTCAGGAAATTGAAGCAAGGGACCACACGACAGAAACTGTATGAGATAACTCAAAATATCAAAGAACGAGAGCCATTATCCAAACATACGACCCTGCGAATCGGTGGAGAAGCACTGTTCTTCGTCAATCCGCAAGACAAAGAAGAGTTATTAAACCTGCTTGAATTTATTGCCAAGGAAGACCTGCCATATTTCGTCCTGGGAAGGGGTTCCAACTTGCTGGTTGGGGACTATGGGATGGACGCCTTAGTTATGAATGTAGGCAAAGCATTGAATTATTATGAGATTTTGGGTGATGGACGTGTTGTGGTGGGTGCCGGCGTTGACCTGCCCGCCTTCGTCCTGAAAATGATTAAAGCCGGACTGGGGGGCTTGGAGCCACTGGCTGGAATTCCCGGCACAGTAGGAGGGGCTGTCCTGATGAATGCCGGGGCTTATGGGGCTGAGATATTTGATTTCATAGAAGAGGTTGAAGTGTTTAGAAACGGAAAAGTCCAACGCCTTAAAAAACAACAGGTCAGATATGCATATCGCTATACAGACCTTTATGACTCAATCATTCTGGAGGCTGTGTTACAATTGAAGCCGATTGATAATATAGAGGAGGCGCTGGCAAGAAGGAGGCACTTGCTTAAGAAACGGAATACATCGCAACCACTTAATAAACCCAATGCCGGTTGCATATTT
Source organism: Bacteroidota bacterium (assembly GCA_024280615.1). GTDB lineage: Bacteria > Bacteroidota > Bacteroidia > JAADEI01 > JAADEI01 > JAADEI01. The sequence goes on from JAJRPU010000021.1 coordinate 1,744, forward strand.
AAAAATCCATCTATTGAACTGCCTGCAGGCAAATTGATTGATGAACTGGACTTAAAGGGTTTTTCAGTTGGGGGGGCAATGGTCAGTCCTAAACACGCTAATTTCCTTATAAATGCTAATAATGCCACTGCACTGGATATGCTTCAATTAATTGAGCATGTTCGCAATGTAGTGTTTAACGAACGAGGTGTTTTATTGCAGATGGAAGTTCAGAAAATAGGAAAATTTGTGCCCGATGAGAGTGCAGGAATTTAAAAGAATGGTGAAAGATTGGGCATATTTGTTTTTCTTACTGGTTACTTTAATTGTACTGCTTGCAAGTGCCTTCTCTTGGAAACCAACCTTTAACAAACTCAGAGTGGAAGGGGATTTGCAGTTTGTTGACTCAACGGTCGTCTTCCAGATATTAGGAATTGCGGATTCCATAAAGCCCCAACGCTTGGAAGAAATAGAAAGTAAATTGGAAGAATTAGAACCAATCAAAGAAGCACATTTGTTTATATCCCATGATTCAACTCTTGTCGTCAGGATTGAGGAGCATATACCGATAGCCAGAATCATTACTGCCAGAGGTGAGAATTATTATATGGCAGAAGACGGAACTATTTTCCTTATTACTGAAGTTACAAAGCCTGTATATGTACCTGTTGCGTTGCTTCCAGAAGAGGAAATATCATTTAACGAAAGAATAAGTGATTTAAGAACATTAATAGAAAGTATAAGTAAAGATGAGTTTCTTTCTTCAATAACCGCTCATTTGGCTTATTCTTCTTCTAAAGGATGGGTTCTAATTAGCAGAATTGACAGGCAAAAAATAATAATTGGAGAGGTTGATGAACGCTTGGGTGTAAAACTAAATAAACTACGCAAATTCTACAAATTTGTTAAAAAACACGGACTCTGGCAAGCATACAAAACAATTGACTTAAGATACGAAAATCAACTTGTGGCAGGTAAATAGTGTGAATCATGAAACAGGAACTGCTTGAATTGGCATCTGAACTTGAGAGGATACCAGTGGTTGCCATAGACATAGGGACTACAAAAGTTTCAGTTATCATTGCCCGTGCATCCTTTAATGTGGACCAGTATATCTCTGAAGGGAGGATAACGCCCAATAATCTCAGGTTAATAATAGATGGAATGGGTGTTACGCCATCTTTTGGTATGTCGGACGGTAGCGTTTATAATATAGTTAAGGTGAGCAATTCAATTAAGAGGGCTATTGACCTTGCTAAGATTCAGGTTGGAATAGATGGTAATACTCGGTTTCAAAGGGTATTGTTTAGTGTTGCAGGTGTGGAATTAAAGAAAGAAGAAATCTCTCAATCCATCAGTTTCGAGGATGCGGGGCACATAGTTACAAGGGAGGATGTTAAAAGGTTGTTCGCCAGAGCCAAAAACAGTGCCACTAACAGTAGTAACGTAATCCATGTTATTCCTACAGAATTTAGTGTTAAACAAGGTAATAGGGAAGTTTATTTAAAACCTATAATTAATGAGGTAATAGGTGCTGTTGGAGATGTTTTAATTGGGAAGTTTACTCTTGTTTCCATAGACCAAAAGAATGTGAAAATTCTTGAGAAGGCTATTGAGCAGGTTGGGTTGGAGCCTGATGAAGTAGTATTGCAACCGCTGGCATCCACGCTGGCAACTACAACGCCTTCAGCTCATGAAACAGGAGTTTTGGTCATTGACATAGGGGGTGGCACAACAGACCTATTGTATATGAAGGACCATAGAGTTATTGAAGTTAGTAGTATTGACATTGCGGGTAACACAGTGGACAGTGACATATCAAAAGTGTTTAATATTCCGCTAGAGGATGCTAGGAAGTTAAAGGAAAAGTTCGGAACACTTGCTCTTTCAAAAAAGAAACAACTCATTGATATTTCTATTGAAGGAAGAGATAAAGCTATTCGGTTGGATACTAAGGAACTTTACAATATTATTGCTTCCAGATATGCTGAATTGTTTTATGATGATATTCCACGGGCACTGGAAACGTTATCAAAGAATTTCGGTAAGAGGATGTATCAACAGAGTGCTGATACATATTCAGGAGGTGAGATTCCTTTTGTCGTTTTAACGGGAGGAGGAAGCAATTTAGCTGGCATAGAGGTCTTTGCTATGTACTGTTTCCGAAATGCGATAGTCAAAGGAGTTTTCCGAAATAATGTGGAAGTTGTGAAGAGGGGACCGGAGGGATGGATAGACAAAAAACAATCAATAGTTCGGTTCCCTTCTGACTCTAATTCAACCACTTTAATTCATTCTACGGCAATTGGAATGATAGTACACTACATTCAAGAAAAAGTTGCTGATATAGTTTATTCCAGACAGAAGAGGGTTTCAGAAGACAACACTATAGGTTCTAAGCTGTTCCAAGTTGTAAAAAATTTGTTCAAGGGATTAAGGAATCCGAGTACCGAAACTCATAACTACGAAACTGATAACGACGAAACATTTTAGCCATGACAACAGAAATTGTTCCCGTTGCTAGGGAGAAAGCGTCTTGGGGCAAGGGACGTATTAAGTTGATTGGTGTTGGAACCGCGGGCATCCAAGTCGTGAACTACATTTTCAAGGACATGCCGCAGTCAGTAATGGCTATTTCCTGCGACACGGACGCCGAGGCACTGGATGGAGTAGCAAACATTCATAAAATATTGCTAGGTGAAAATGTAACTCATGGGCGGGGGTGTATGGGTGAGCCGGAAAAAGGAGCAGATGCTGCGAAGCAATCATTTGAAGAA
>JAJRPU010000022.1 GCA_024280615.1 Bacteroidota bacterium
GGTAATGCCCCTTGCCGCACCAATAGGGACAAACCTCGGAATGGAGATGCGTGCTGTGCTTGAAATAATTATTTCTGAAAGCACCGTTCCTGTTATTGTTGATGCTGGCATTGGAGCACCTTCCCATGCTGCCGAAGCAATGGAATTGGGTGCGGATGCAGTCCTTGTTAACACGGCAATAGCCACCGCTGGAGACCCCGTCCAGATGGCAAAAGCATTCAAATTAGCCGTTGAGGCAGGACGCCTTGCCTACGAAGCAGGACTGCCACCCACAGGAAAACCCAGACCAACAAGCCCAACAGACACATTTAACCTGCTGGATGAAATTGAAGGAATTGCATAAGTTTATAGAGTAATAATTCAAAAGATAATGTCTCAGAACCTGATAATTTTTGGAGATGCGAGGAATATGGAGGAATTAGAGGACGGCAGTGTTCATCTGGTTGTAACTTCCCCACCCTATTTTAATGCCCCTTTTGATTACCCCGATTTGTTTGAGAGCTACGACGAGTTTTTATCGTTGATCGATACGGTTGCTAAGCAGTTAAGGAGAGTCCTTGCGAAAGGTCGCATTGCCGCATTAGTTGTGGATGACATTTTAATCAATGGAATTAAATATCCAGTGGTTGCTGATGTAACAAAGATTTTTATGGACACTGGGTTTCGCTATAGGGAACGAATTGTATGGGTCAAGCCAGAGGGATACATCAGGATAAGTAGGCGTAGTGGGGTGTTATTGCAACATCCCTATCCAATGTATTATTATCCTGACAATTTGCAAGAATCAATTTTAATTTTTCAAAATGGTGAGTTTAATTATAAAGATATTCCGCAAGAACTCAAAGAAGAATCAATGGTGGATTTGGAGGAATATCAAAAAGAGAAGTGGTATTTAAATGTTTGGCAAATAACGAATGTCTTACCCATTCATAACCGACTTGAAAAGGGAATTGCTGCATTTCCCGAGGAAATCCCATACAGATTAATAAAACTCTTTTCATATAAAGGAGAGACGGTATTAGACCCATTTATGGGTTCGGGCACAACACTGAAAGTAGCGATGGAATTAGGAAGATACGGCATCGGGTATGAAATTGATAAGGAATTGATTGATGTAGTTAAAGAAAAACTGCAAATCGGACGTAAAAGCCTATTTGATGATTCCCGTAAAGTGAAAATTATTGTGCGAAAAGATGCCAAATGCCTGAGGACAAGACTACAACAGGAAGTGGAAAAGCGAGTCAAGAATGGAAATACACGGAGAAATAAGCGGAGTAGAATATAAACCTTACTTGTGCGAGGAATTGGATATTGTGAAATTTCGAGAGCTTGGTCGTGCCATTAATAAAGAAAGAAAAAGCAATTTTATTATAGAACTTAGCAAAGGTGACCGCGTTGCAGTCAGCATTTGGGTTTCCCCTAAAAGGACGCGTTCTTATCCGTACGCAAGAGTTTATAATACATTGTGTTTCTCTGGCAGGCGTGTGGCAATCATTCCAGTTATGAAAGATGAAGGAAAAGACGGAGATAGAGATTTTGTACAGTGGGATACACTTTCTTTGATGAGCCTTTTGCAGGTTTATGTAATATTGGCATATTATACTAAAGCCGATAAGAACCGCAATTATACGAATAAGATTACTAACCAACGATTTAGTGTAAGACACATAAAAAATGAACTAAGAAAATTAATGTCTTATCAATCGGATGCTCTGCATTGGAATTTAATGCAAATAGATAGGATACATACTGTTTTTGAGAAGGCAGTACGGGCATATAAAAGAATCTCATATCAGTTAGGCGTTGAAATGCATTCGCTTCAGCAAGCAAAAGAACGTATTGACAAGATTTATTTAAATAAAAGTGATTTCCTAAGAATTTCCAGAGAAATGGCTCAGGAAGCCCAAAATAGAGAGGTAAGAACAATACAACCTAAGGAACGAGTGGAGGGAACAAAAGCTAAAATTACAATCAAAAATTACTTAGGGGGATATTACTATTTCACCTGTGATGAAGTAGCAATAGATAAAAATAATGATATGATTTTTCTCATAGAGGCAAAACATAGCAGGGGAAAATCTCTTCCTTCACTTTCGGATATAAAGGATGGGTTGCTTAAGATCATCCTTTACACAAATTTGAATAGTCCTGTGAGAGTCTATTTTAACCATACAAGCCGTCCTTTAAAGCTGAAACCTAAGGCTGTTTTAAAACTTACAACTGGAAGTGCGGTATCAGTAAATAAAAACAAAGGTTTGCTGCCGAAACTTATTCACGAAGCCAGAAGTAATCGCTTTGGATTGATTATAAACGATACAAAGATAGCATAATGACAATTGGAATTGCAAATCCAAGAAATAGCGTTATTAACAATGAACCATAATTGATAAACCCCTGATGCATGCCCTTTAAAGACATTTTTGCTGATTACGATTGGGACATTGTGAAAGAGAGAATATATTCTGCCCGGAGTATAGACGTTGAGAGGGCTTTGGCGAAGGCTGGCTACTTAACACCAGAGGAGTTTTTGCCTTTGTTATCACCTGCTGCCGAGGCATATTTGCCACAAATGATTGAACTGAGCCGTGAACTTACTTTTAAGAGATTTGGAAAGACGATACATTTGTACATCCCTCTTTATTTGTCTAACAAGTGTAATAATGTATGCACATATTGTGGTTTCAGTTTTACAAATAAGAATTTGAAGCGGATAACTTTAACACCTGAACAAATTGAACTGGAAGCAAAGGCAATCAAGCGATATGGTTTTGACCACGTGGTTATTGTTACTGGAGAAGACGCCAGAGACATAAATGTTGAATATCTCACCGCTGCTTTGAGAGTTTTGAAGAAATATTTTTCACAGGTTTCGGTTGAAGTGCAACCACTTAAGATGGAAGATTATGCTATTTTAAGAAATGAAGGCATGCATGCAGTGATTGTCTATCAGGAAACATATAATCAAAAATCTTATGCTGAATATCATCTCAAAGGGAGAAAACGCAATTTCTTTTGGAGACTTGAGACACCGGAGAGGGCTGCACAGGCAGGCGTTAGAAAAATAGGAATGGGTGTCTTGTTAGGTTTGGAGGATTGGCGAACTGACGCTTTCTTCCTTGCTTTGCACCTTGATTATATGCGTCGCCACTATTGGCAAACTATGTATTCAGTGTCGTTCCCAAGGCTCAGACCTGCCGAAGGATTTGCGGGTCCCAAAGTTGAAGTGAATAATAAAGCACTTGTCCAATTAATAACTGCATTCAGGCTATTCGATGCGGACCTTGACCTCGTCCTTTCAACCCGCGAGCCTGCTAAGTTAAGAGACTTGTTAATGACAGTGGGCATAACCACTATGAGCGCCGGCTCCAGAACAGAGCCCGGGGCATACGCCATCCATTCCCACGCACTCAAACAATTTGAAATAAGCGACACCAGAAGTCCACAACAAGTGGCACAGGCAATCAAACAAGCCGGATTCACGCCAGTCTGGAAAGACTGGGAGGCTGAGCTGGTGTGAAAGTGAAATTTGTTGTTAGAGAAGTTGTGAAAATTTGCTGTTCTTACTCAAACCCTTTTTATAAACCCATATGAATTGAACCCAAATACAATTTTATTGCAATAATCCCAGATTTTTCAAATGACGCATCAGAGCAACACATGTTGTAAGTATAAGTCCCTGTTTTTCAGGTTAATAAATATATACCTTTGCATACATACCTTTAAACCTAATTGGTTTATATTAGCACTA
>JAJRPU010000023.1 GCA_024280615.1 Bacteroidota bacterium
ATTTTATTCTGTATATTTGTAATCAAAATGCGGAGCAATGCGAAAAAGAATGATTTTAGCAATTGTCGGGATTGCTTGGGGGGGGGGGGGAGTCACATCAACGGTAAATGCCCAAACCATGTGGTTTCAAGGAGCCCAAGCAACAGACATCTGGACCCCATACAATGTTGGCATAGGAACAAACTCTCCTATTGCTAAACTGCACGTAGTGGGAACTACTTTTTTTGATTACATGGTAACTCCGAATGCCACGGTTACAAAAATGCTGAATGTAGGATACATTAATATCAAAGCATCTAAAATTTATGCAGACCAATACGACACAATTGAGTTTTTTAAAAAATTGATATTTTATCCTGCTAATACACCTGTTGCAGCCACATCAGATAAGTTAATAAGGTTTGAGTCTCCAAAAGTGCAATTCGGAATTCCAGGGTCGTCAACATATAAGGTTTGGGTATATGGGACATTAAACACCATAAACCTTCAGGCACAAACAATAAAGACCAATTCCATAACGTCCAACACGTACAAGCTTTCAGGGATTGGGACTGTCATATCGCCTATTGCTGGAAGTGGCAAGTGTTCTGATGATAACGTGCAGATAGGGGGAGGCATTTGCAACGATGTGGTTATGTTCCCAGAAGAAAGTCAACAGGGCAATGGCAGAGTGGGAATAGGGACTTCTTCTCCCAAAAGGAAATTGCATATAATGACCAACGAAAAGGCACAGTCGGCCATGTGTTGCCAAGTATTTCCCGGAGACATTTTCCTACGGCAGACCAACCAGCGAGTTCATCCCAGGGCAGGAATAAGGATTGAACACATTCTGAAAACTTCCGAACACATCACTTGGGACATAGTGCCTGCCAAGGATTCACGTCCATATTTAACCCTCCTGTGGGCTAATTCCAATCAACCCATTTTTAAATTCTACAACACCGGCACATTCGCTTTCACAAAGCATGTGGCTTCAAACTCCGCAAACGGAACAGTCACGTGGATACTGGAACCAGATGCTTACAAACGAGGCTACCATGCCTTCGCTAAACTTCGATTGAAATACCACAGTGAACTTGCTTCATCCGGGTTACCCACTTTTACAGACACCGGAACACTGGTTACCTTCCAAGCAAATCCCAAGCGAGTTAATATAAGCGGCGACCTCTATGCTTGCGGATTAATCAAAGCCAAGGAATTCAAAGTTGAATTGGGGTGGTGCGACTTCGTGTTCCATCCAGACTTTGAAAGACCCTCTTGGACAGAAATAAAAGAACACTACACACAACACCACAGGCTTCCCATGATGCCTCCTGCAGATTCCGTTGAAACACATGGACTGCCCATAGGACAAGCCCTTAAAGCAACAGTGTATAACGTTGAACTAAACAGATTGGACATTACAGACCTTTATGAACAAATCAATGCACTCAAACAAGAACTAAACGCCATCAAAGAAGAAAACTCCAGACTCAAACAAGAAATCGCACAACTCAAACAAAACAATCAAAATTAACCTCTAAATCATCATGCCATGAGAAAGATTTTTTCTACTTTATTTGCCGCTTCTGCATTATTGGTATTGGTTTCACTCGCCACATTCCATGCTTGCAAAAAAGAGAAAATCATCATCCAAGGTTCCCGCACAGACACCATTTATATTCAATACGAACATTGCCAGTATGACACTTCATTGCCAATTAATTGTTACACCACGCATTTGAGAAGTTCTGCCCAAAGGCTAAGGGCTGGAGGAGTTGACACACTTGAGCTAAACACTTTGCAATATGTTACCCTTGGGCATTGCGAGTTTGATAAGTTCGTGCCGATGTATATTTTGCGTGCTGAAGCTATATTCCCTGGACGCATACCGGACACTGCTATGTGTAGAGCTGCGGGAATTCCTCTTTGTTGTCCTATGGCTGATTTAAAACAGCCTTGCTTACAAGCTAAACCACAAGATGTACCACATATTATATATGAATTCAATGATGTAGCTACTACAACATTTTCACTAACTAACATATGTAATAAGCAAGACATTAGGAAGTTTTCCTTTAATCTAATTGGACCGACGCAATATATAGAATCTCCCGATTCAAATCCGGCATTGCTATGCCAAGATTTTATCAGACCTCTTTTAGACAGTGCCTGTCAAGTATTTACTTTTAGAAACTGCACTATAAAACTAATTGATATTTCTCGCAAACATGATTATGATACAGTCAAAGTTGTTTATTTAATGCAAGGAGATAATATGACTTGGATTCCTTGTTGTGCTGGAGACTATAAAGAAGTTGATCCAACACGACCCTTTGAAAGAACTGCTAAAATCATACTGCAATGCAATTAAGAAGTGTTTTTGTCCTTCTACTGCTCTCATTTAAAGTATTAAATGCACAATTTCCTGATGAATGCGGCATGATAAATTATAGCAACTCAATTATGAGCACCTCTTCAACATATCCTCCTATAAATGTTGGCTTAGGCAATTATACAGGTAAACAATCCCTATATGTCATACCTTTAGAATTTGTAATAATAGCACCGAGTAATTGCGAGAATAACTCCCATGTTAAGGAAATTAAAAAACTTATTAGGAACCAAGAGATTCCAGGTTTACAAAGACAATTTGGGAAACATAATATTTGCTTCTCTGTATTAGGAATAAAAACAATATGTAGTGATAGCTTATATTCTTCCGTATATTATGTTGAAGACATACACGATCACGCAGCGTTTTTGGGGTATGATTCAAATGTAGTAACAGTCTTTATAATTAAGGACCTAAGGTGGAGAAGTCGTAGTGGAGATCCCAGTGGAGTTGCTTCTTCAATAGGAGACATACCTGCTTTTGCTTTCGTTGAAGATACCACTATCATACAAGACCTAAAAGTAACAGCACATGAAATAGGGCATTGTTTAGGGCTAAGACATGTATTCGCTGGATACTGTGAAGCTTCTAAAAAAGAATATGTATGGACCCATGATATAAATTTGAGACTTGTAGTCTCTAATAACAAATGTGCAACTACTGGCGATTATGTATGTGATACTTATCCAGTCCCCCTAAAGAACATGAATGTTAATTGGCAAACTTGCAAATGGAAAAACAAAGATTCAATATGTGGTAAATGGTATATAGCAGGTACAGGTTTAGTTCCTACAATGGACTCACTTTGGACTCTATTCAATTCAGACACCTGCCCAGTGAACCATTTGTGTAATACAATGGGCTATGTTCCTGGCATATACTGTAGAAAAGGCTTCACAGAAGGACAAGGTGCAAGAATGAGATGGTTTCTTGATAATAAACCAATTGGGAGGTTAATTTACTCAACACCTGCTAATCTTCCTGTAAGACAAGTATCTGGAATCACTTATAGTAGCGGTTGGGATTCATTGTATTATTTATACCGTCTCGAAGCGAGCAATATCACTGTCAATCCAAATGCATATGTAGAGTTTTCAGCGGGTTATTCAGTCGTTCTCAAACCTCCTTTCCACGTAAAACCAGGTGCTAAATTCCATGCATATATAAGTAAAAAATGTCCTACGCCGCCCAGAAAAATCAAGACATTTCCCGGCATCTCTATAAACATAGGAGGCAGACGTGAAGCATTACAGGAAAGTTCTCACAAACTTGATGATGTTGAAGCCTTCCCGTCCGTTGTAACTGCAGGTTCTCCTGTATATGTTCGGTTAATTGGTGAATTACAGGACGCCAGAGTCACAATCTTCTGGACATTTACAGACGGCTCCACAAGACTCGCTCTGGAAAGCACAAAATATAAAGGAGAAAGTATACACCTTAACGCTCCACAGCAAGCAGGACTGTATAGACTCACAATAGTCGTTGAAGGACATGGCTCTTATGAAGTCAAAAGCGTGCCAATAATTGTTTACTGACACTTGCAGTGATTTAATAAAACTCCTAAATTTGAAAATAAAAGAGACATGAGAACACTTTTTGCCATTGGAATGGTCGCTGTTGTTTTGACACTTGCCACTTTCCACGCCTGCAAAAAAGAAAAAATCATCATCCAAGGTTCCCGCACAGACACTATTTATATTCAATACGAGCATTGCCAGTATGACACCTCTTTGCCAATTAATTGTTACACCACGCATTTGAGAAGCGGATTTAGCAAGTTTAGAGCGACAAGCGATACTTTTATAATTGGCAATAATCAATGTGTAATTTTAGGCAATTGCGATGGCGAAAATTTTCAACCTGTTTACAAAATATGTGCAGAAATAATTCCGGGAAGAATACCTGACACGGCGATGTGTAGAGCAGCTGGGTTGCCTTTGTGCTGTCCATCTTATTATTCAGAGTCACCATGTCTTCAGGCAACTCAAATTCCCGAGCCACCACATACTTTTGACCTTAATGACATATCTACAGTAACTTTAACAGTAAGCAATATTTGTCAAAAAACGCAAAAGGATATATCTCTTAATTTGCTGGGTCCTACACTGTTTATTATGCACCCTGATTCTAATCCTAATTTTATTTGTCAAGATTACTTGAGACCTTTGTTCCAGAATGCTTGTCAAAGTTATACAATAGGAAATTGCACGATGAGACTGGTAGATATTCCGCGAAAATACGAACCAGATACTGTTCGTTTAATTTACTTAGAGCAAGGAGAACCTAATCCGATAGGCGTTCCCACTCTGATTCCGTGTTGTGCTCCAGCTTACAAAACTGCATCTTCATCTAATCCATTTAATGCAACCGCTAAAATAGAAATAGCATGCAATTAAAACGCTTGACAATTAAAACATTGTTTATTGTCATTTGGCATCTTGTTGGAATATTCATCAGTTACAAAATCCATGCACAAACAACGAGTAGCTATGAGTTTTATTGTGAACTTATATTCCCCAATACCTCCTTTTCCTCTGCTCATAGCTTTTACACTCAGGTTCCTTCTTACGTAGGAGCAGGGAATTATTATGGTAATACGGTTCAACATGGGGCAGATATAAAGTTCTCAGCAGGTTATTCCATCTTTCTCAAAACCCCTTTCCACGTAAAACCAGGTGCTAAATTCCATGCATATATAAGTAAAAAATGCACTGCTCCACCCAGAAAAATCAAGACATTTCCCAGCATTTCTATAAACATAGGAGGCAAGCGGAAAGCATTACAGGAAAGTTCTTACAAACTTGATGATGTTGAAGCCTTCCCGTCCGTTGTAACTGCAGGTTCCCCTGTATATGTTCGGCTAATTGGTGAATTACAG